>JBEPYC010000009.1:0-21570 GCA_041641555.1 Chitinivibrionales bacterium
GGTGCGCGTGATGAAACGCCTTGAATATTGTGTGTCGGGCTGCCTTGCTGACCGATTGAAGTTCGCTGGAGGCGAACACGATTTTGCTGTCCTCGACGAGGTCATCGTAGATCATTGCCGGCGATATGTTTTCGGCGGCGGTTCCCGGACGATGATACAGATACTCACGTACATCCGGACCCTGGGCGCTGGTGAAATAGATCCCGTTGTACCCCTTGGAGGTGACGACATGATCGATATTCACGCCCTGGGCAACCAGACTGTCCCGCATCATCTGGTGAAAGGGATCGCGTGCAATGGTGGAGACGAAGCTGACCGAGGAGCCCAGTCGCGCAGCGGCAACCGCAGCGTGAATATCCGCGCCGCCCACTCCTTTTTCGTAGGTATCGGACAGGCAGATATCCCGGGGGCATCGGAATTCGACAAAGGCTTCGCCGATAAACAAAATGTCAAACGAACGAAAATGTATTGGTTTCATAAAAAAGTAGTAATGCTGTTTAGCTTCATAGAACTGGTCCCAGGGTAATCCACGCCGGACGTGCAGTGTTCAGGAGCAGTCTAAAAAGAAGAATCCATCAGGCAGATGAGCGGATCTTTCTCATCCTGTGATACTTCGGTGAATTCAAGACCCCATGTACAGTTTTCTTCATCGATCCGGAACCAGACCACACGTCCTTTTGCCTCCGAGGGGCCGTACGGAGTACGTATGGTAAGCTCGAGCTTATCGTCTTTATTCAACCTGAGTTGGTCACACACCGAATCGATGCGAAACCCGGCACCCAGCTTGGATACATTGATCATCATTGCTTCGTGATTATTCCCACCGTACGCAAAGTGAACAGGGCAGAACGTGACCAGTTTCATTCGCTCTACACGACGGCGTTCCTGACCTTCATATTTCGACATAGGTGTCCTCCTGAAGACAGTTATTGCGAAATGACGGCATGGACAAAAGAATCTATCTGCCGCTCTATTTCATCTTTGAGTGCCAGAGAATCGATCCATTCACGTGGAATGCCGTCGATTCCGTACCACAATCCCGCCAGCCCTCCGGCGACCATGCCCGTGGTGTCAGTATCGAGTCCGAGGTTAACGGCCGTGAGCAGTATGTCTTTGTTTGATTTGCCATTCAAAAAACACCAGAGCCCCGACTCGAGCGTGTCGACCACATAGCCCGACGAAGAGATCTCATCTTTGGAAAGACCCTTGAGTTTCCCGGAGAGGATCCGATCGTAATGGTGCAGTTCGCTGCGAAACCGTTGCCGGCAGCCATAATACTCGGTGGCCGCTGCCATCGCATGCTCGAATGCTTCCATCTTGCTGTCGTGGCGAATCAGTTCCCGCACAAAAAGCGCGTAAATGCCGCATCCCAGAAGTGCACGGGGGTGGCCATGAGTTATTGACGAAATGTCGTGGATGACCTGAAGGAACTCGTCTTCGGGTTTGGCATGAAAATAGATGGCCGGAGGCAGCATCCTCATCAGGGAGCCATTGCCATTATCTTCTTCGCCGTCGCATCCGCACTTGGATAGCTCACAGTCACCGGTGCGGTACCGTTCCAGGGCCATAAACGTAGTGAGTCCGCTGTCAAAGACATACCCCGTTGCGGTCCATTTCGACTCGAAGAGCCACTGGCAGAAGGTCTGTGCGATATCGTTGAGATCATACCCTTTGGTGAGGCTTTCCATTGTGCAGAGCACCATCGAAGAATCATCGGACCAGGTGCCTTCAGGCTGATCGTACCGGCCATAGCCGAGGAGATTCTTGACCTCGCAGAGAGAAAGATCTTCTCTACTGGCCTGTTCGACCGGCACACCGAGGGCATCGCCGACGATTCCGGACATCAGGGCGGCTTTCAAACGAAGGTGTAGTTCCATAGGGGAAAAACTGTTACAGGACAAGCGAATAAACGTGAGAATGACGTGAACACCAGACCCCCAAAATATACTATTGCTACTATGTTTATAAGTATATTATTCTGTCTCGGTGATGACATTAAAAGTTTTTTCCCGCATTTTTTCGATGACGCGCCGGAAGAGGATCGGAGAATTCCTCCGATTGCGGAGCGTGTGTGGCAGCAGTTGCCCCAATCTGCTGAACATCCAATGCATGTTACGGTGCCGCGCACGTACTTTCCGGATCTAATGTCACTTCGCTCATGTCGGGCGGAGATCTTAGGCAGCCATCTGGTTCTTCCGGGAAACGACCAAATGCGGGGGAACACCGGTTTATCGCTGATCTATCGGAAACAAGCGCCCTCCATGAAGGGATGGCGCAGAAAACAACGGGGGTACCAGGCATTGGGTCGCTCTCAGTCAGACAGGAGTTTTGGGAAATACATGAAGGTTGTGGTCGACGAAAACGTATCGTTGGGAAAAGAGGCATTCAGCGAATTCGGCGAAGTCGAGCTGGTTGCCGGCCGTTCGATTACCAAAGAGCTGCTGACCGGATGTCGTGTGTTGATAGTGCGCTCGGTTACCCGCGTGAACCGTGAGCTTCTGGAAGGAACGCCCGTGGAGTTCGTAGGTACCACTACCATAGGCACCGATCATATCGATGTTGATTATCTTCAGGGGCAGGGGATCGGTTTTGCCAGCGCGCCCGGCTCCAACGCCGATGCCGCGGCTCAGTATGTGGTGACCGCAACGCTCTGGTGGGCGCGACGCAAAGGCGTTTCTTTGAATTCGTGCACGATCGGGATTATCGGAGTCGGAAATATAGGCGGACGGGTGGAGCGCTATGCCAGAGCACTCGGGATGAAATGCATCTTGAATGATCCGCCCCGTCAGCGACAAAGCGGCAGTGACACGTTTGTTTCGCTGGACAGGACGCTCCCGCAGGCAGACATCCTTACCCTTCACGTGCCTTTGACAAAACAAGGGCCCGATGCGACCCGGAGAATGGCTAACGAAGCGTTCTTTTCGGGCATGAGGGATGGAGCGCTTTTTGTCAATGCCAGCCGGGGCGAAGTAGTCGATGAAGTTGCACTTCGCAGGAATCGCCCGAAACTGGGCGGGCTGATTCTCGATGTGTGGCAGAACGAGCCCGATATCAGTACAGAAACGCTTGCACTGGCGGATCTGGCCACCCCGCATGTGGCGGGATACTCGATAGACGGACGCATGCGGGCAACGCATATGATCTACCGTGAAGCCTGCAGGCATCTGAGGCACAAAGAGCAGTGGCAGGGGCCTCCTCCGATTGCACGTGAACAGATCGATTTATCTGAAGCACAAAATGATGACCCAGCCGAAGCGGTTCTTCGGGCGTACCCTGTCCAGCACGACGACAGAGAGCTTCGGAAAATAGCGGAATTGTCACCCGGAGACCGGGGACCGTATTTCGATGGCCTTCGAAAAAACTATCCGTTTCGGAAAGAGTTCTCGAATTTCGAGGTCCGGTCGGTCACTGCAGAAGCGGGCCGGGTGCTGCAGGCATTGGATTTCAATGTGGCGCGTTGAGGCGCGGTACGAGTCCGGGGAATCGCGTACTGCTATTTGTAGCGATACGTGATTCGACCGCGGTTGAGATCGTAGGGTGAGAGTTCTACAAGCACTCTGTCGCCGGGAAGAATGCGGATATAATGCTTACGCATCTTTCCGGAGATGTGAGCAAGTACCATGTGGTCATTATCGAGTTTTACTTTGAATGATGCGTTCGGGAGGGTTTCCTCAACGGTGGCTTCCACCTGAATCGACTCTTGTTTGGCCATTCACGTCTCCTTATGAAGATATAACCGGTGCAGCAGCGTCCGGCTTGAAATAATTTCGGATAACCTCTAAAATTACATCGTGTCGTCGCCAGACGAAAATGGCAGCGGGTGATCTTGCGCCAATTTACACCGGCAGGGTCGAATTCCGAATAATAGTGACCCCTTTTACCCGGATGCAAAAAACGGGACATGCAGTCGAAATGCCGGGCACGTTTTCGCGGGAGGTATGCCGTTTCTGCTGCGTGGTTTCGGGGGCATTGTCGTGCACGGTGGATGTATAGTATAATTCAATATGTTCCATTTGCGAATGCCCTTTTCACGTTCACATACACTTCCACTCTTCTTTCTTCTGTTTGGGAGTTTTGGCAGCGCCATTCTTGGAGACAGCACCGCCGAAGCGCTCCTTCTGGCCAGGCTTGGTTCGAAATATGTCCCGGGCTTGTTTCTGATCAACGCCGCCTTTCTGTTTCTTCTTTCATCGATGATCATGTCGGTTATCGACCGGTGGGATCGGGGTAATCTCTTTCTGGCATTCATCGGGACCCATACGGTCGTTCTTCTTTGTATTCGCCTCCTGATCAATTTCGATCTCCCGCTTCTGTTCCTCTTTCTTTTCTCCTATGCCTACGTTACCAAGATACTCATCTTTCTTCTTTTCTGGACCCTTACCAACGATCTGATCGATTCCCGGCGGGCCGGCTCCGATTTCCCAATCATTGCCGCCGGAGGCACACTCGGGGCGATTCTGTTTTCCTTCGCAATTCCCAATATGCTGAAGTTTATCAGCGCCGAAAACCTTCTTTTCGTCTGGGCCGGTGCCATGATCGTTACCGGCGGGATTTTCGTATCGCTCAAACTGTCTTTTGCCTCAGCGTTTAAACCGGTCGGTGACCGGTATCTCCAGCTCTCGTTCCGGTGGAAGACACTCAGAGATGATCTCAATCTCGTGCGAACAGATCCTCTGCTGCGAACGATGGCGATTTTCTATTTCCTTCTTTTCTTCATCGTTCTTAACCAGCACTATTCTTTTTATGACCAACTGAATGCCTACTTTTCGGGGACCGAGGACCAGGCAAGTCAGCTGGCCGGGTTTCTGGGGTATTTTAATGGCGTCAGTATGTTCTCGACATTCCTTCTGCAGGTATCCATAGCCGGCATTGTGATTCGGAAGGCGGGATCGACCCGTTCGATGTTTATCCTGCCGGCGGCCTTCTGCGTGGTTTTCAGTGCACTATTGGTTATGGGAATCATCGCCGATGACCTCGAGCCTAAAGCTGCTGCTGCGCTTCTGTTCTGGGGCGTTGTCATAGGGGTCGGGACGAGAATCGCTTTTTTCGATTCCTTTTTCTCTCCGAATTTCCAGATATTCTTCTCGAGTCTGCCCCAAAATGTTCGAGGCAGAGGCAAACTCTCGATTGAAGGGGTGGTCAAACCTGCGGCAATGATCACCGCCGGCGTCTGGCTTTTCCTCGTTGCCCCGCGCATCCCGTTTCTGATGCAGATATCTCTTTTACTTTTCCTCTCGGTCATTATGGTTCTTCAGACCCGCCGTCTGAAACAGAAATACACCGCGAGTCTCGCCCAGTATCTTCGCGGGTTTAAATCGAAAAACACCCAGCTTATCCGAGCGATAAACGTATCCAGCAAAGAAACGCTCTTTCTGGATTTGGTCGAAAACGTGCTGAAAAAAGAAGAACCGAATGTAAAAGCGTATGTTATCGACATGCTGGCGACCATGAATTCCACCGAGTCGATCAGCATTCTGATCGATTATATCCCCCGTGCCGATTCGAAAACACGTGCAACGATTATTTCCGCTCTCTCGGGTATTCGGCATCCACAGGCCAAAGACGTGTTTCTTCGCTTCCTGGATGACTCCGATAAACGGGTCGTGGCCAATTGTATCGATGCATTATCGCGATATCGCTCTCAAGAGGTATTCGAGAAGGTGGAGCGGTTTCTCAAGGACGAAAACCCCCGGATTCGCGCAAATGCGGTTGCAGCCCTGTGGAACAGCGCAACCTCGGAGCGAAAGGAAGAGCTCGCGCTGGTACTCCGGCACATGATGGACATGGGATATCCATTGTATTCGGCAAGCGCACTGTATGCGATGGGACAGATTCGTTTTCCGAATCTGGTTGAAGAACTGGGGTCGTACTATGCGGATCATCCCGACTGGGTCGGTGGCGACAAGACCGTCTGGCGGCAATACGTGCTCGCGCTTTCCAGCACTGGCCAACGGGAATCGGTGGATGTGCTTCTGAAAATCTCCGATGTTGCCGGTCGGAAACAGCGCAATCAGATCTCAACCGCGATCGGCCTTCTGATGAACCGCGGGGTATCGACCGGGTATCTGATAAGCCGTCTTCCCGGGATCAATTACATGCAGCGGGGAGTACTCCTCAAAGCACTTCACGTACGAGCTTTTGAACGCGGCCGTGATTCTTTGCGCGTTTTGCAGGATATTGCGGGGAAAGAGATTCGTTCGATCTACTCCCACTGGGTGGCTTTCGATGCAGTAGCGCGTGAGAAACCGAATCCCGGCCTGGTGCTTCTTCAGAATTCGATTATGGAAGAGTGTATCAACGAGAGTCTTCGAAACCTCTTCTATGTGGCTTCAATGCTCGATGGGAGTGGTCAGATCCGCCGAATTGTACACCGATTGTTTCACACCAATGAACGGGTCAGGGCACAGGCACTGGAAGTTCTGGATAATGCGGGAGATTTCCGGACCAATCGAAGTATAGTCAAGTTGCTGGAGACCTCGGATCCTGCCATTCATACGACCGATGCACGTACGCTCTACAAAATGAAACCGAGAAACTACCTGTCTGTTGTTAACGAATACGCGCACTGTCCCAATACCTGGGTTCGCGAGTGCTGTTCCTACGCAATGAGTTGTCATTTTACCGAGTCCGGTGAAGTGCCCCACGAGCAGGCGCTGCCGCAGGCAAAAGTCAGGTTTCTGCCGCATGTCGAAGGGAGTGAGAAACAAAAATGACGAGCGCGAATCTGACCCCGCACGCATTCAAAATCCTCGAGAACGTGGTGTTCCTCAAGAAAACCTCGCTGTTCGCTTCGATGCGGACGCATGATCTTCGGGCAATTGCCGCTGTTGCCGAAGAACTTTCATTCGAGCCGGGAGAGGAAATCGTTCACGAAGGTGATGTCGGGGATGCACTGTACCTCATAAAGGAAGGGCGGATACGGATTACGAAGAAGGTTGGCGATTCCGAATCAGTCGATCTGGCCGAAATCGGGACCGGGGAGTGTTTTGGCGATATGGCAGTGTTCGATGCCGAGCTTCGGTCGGCAAGCGCTTTTGCCAAAGAACGATGTGTCCTTCTCCGGATCGATGGTGAAGATTTGATCGATGTTATTGTCGAATGCCCGTTTATAGCTATAGAATTTCTTAAGATGTTCGTCAAACGATTACGAAACGCCAATGGCAGGATCGAAAAGTTGAGCCGTACGGAAAAATCTCCCAGAAAACTGCGGGATCGATCTCCAATGTGGCGAAGAGACGATGGAAAAGGATAGCATGATTCTCAAGAGACATAAAACATACCCGTTGCTTGTGCTTTGTGGGGCGATCTTTGTAATGGTGGTGGGATTACAGTGTGCACCGGGCACTCGTATGGGAGTGCTTATCCACATGATCGATGCGCAGGAAGCCTATTTCAGAGAATCGATGCTCTCCGATTACGATAAGGTCGGAAACGCGGAGCTGGATATCGTAGCGTATGGCTCTGTCGATGGGATCGAGGAAGCCTTGAAATCCCATAAGGGAGAAGCCGGGCTTGTCAAGGTTCCATTCAGCGAAGCACCAGCGCTGGCTGCACGGAACCGAGTCCTTCCGTTGAACAGCTTTCTCAGCGAGAAGGAACTCCAGGAGTTCAGCGACACCTATCTGCTGACCACTCTGGGCAAATACGACGGCGAGTACTGTTATATCCCCCGGAAACTCGAAACGCGTATCATGGTGTACTGCAAGAGTAAAGTAGCGGATGCCGTTTCTGTGTGGAGGGATTATCGGGATACTCTCTCCTTTGAGCTGGAGAAATACAATGGTCAGGGGCTTCCGGCAACGTACCTGCTGGAAGACGATCCGAACAAGTGGGATTATTTCGATATTCTTATGGTCGGATGGATCTGGGCTCATCGGGACTACGGCGGGGCGCGAACCCCTCGAGTCGCTCACCGTGGTAAGAGATACTCCGGCACATCGCTCCGGGTCATCGACAGGGTCTATCAGCTGGGCGGTGACTCTTCGACTGTCCTGTCCTTAGCCGGGGACGCCGTGGTGGACGCGTTTCATTGGGAAGCCGTGTATGCATCCATGGGCGTATACAATCCCCGTATGTGGAAAGAGTCCTGGAGTGGTACCGGAGTGTGGCAGGGGTTCAAGGAAGGTCAGGTGTTTCTGGCTTTCATGACACAGCTGGACTGTTTCTTTATTCATGGTACCGGACGAGACGGGCTGAACGGCTATCTGGAAGATCCCGATGACATGGGAGTAGCTCTCATGCCGAGAGGCTGCTCGCTGCAGTTGGACAGAAATGGTGCACCGGTACGAGAGGGTAGTAAAGCAATTACCACCGGTGGCTGGTGGTGGGGGGTACCCAAAGAAACACCCGACCCGAAAGCTTCCTACGACCTGGCACGCTATATTACTTCGACCGAAAACCAGATTCAGGAATGTACCCGATTCGGCATGATTCCTGTCAGAAAAGACATTCTCGGCCAGATGTCAATGATGTTTGGAGGGGGGTGGATCACAAGCATTTACGAGACGTCATTCAAGCAGCTTATGGAAAACAAGCATACTACCATTCCGGCAAACGAGAATTTCGACAGCATTTCCGAAATCTATCTCGCAGCCTGGTACGATATTGTCGTGGGCAGAAACTGGGCCGTAGCCGGCCTCCTGCCTCAACGTAAACACATCGAGAACGCTCTGGTGCGATACGGAACCAAAGCAGAGGCCCTGCTTGGGCGGTAATCCGAAAAAACGGAAGGACAGTCCTTTTTCATGAACAGTTCTCATGAAGAACCTTCACGCCTGGATAGTCTTCGGGAAGCCTACGACAGGGATCCTAACGACATCGAGCATGCCACCGAACTGGCTCAGTACTACGCAGACCGCGGGTGGTACAATCAGGCTGTCGACATTTACAAAAAACTACTTCAGACGAATGCGGACAATTACGCGCTGTTGCTGGACTACGGAAACGTCTGTTTTCGGCGCGATGATCTGGATGAGGCGTCAAGTGTTTTCACTACATTGACCGTTATCCGCCCCAGGCGCGTGGAAGGATGGAACAATCTGGGGATAACCAATATGCGGCTGGGAGATTTCGAACAAGCCCGGGTGGCCTTCGAGCACGTGCTCGAGATCGAGCCCGATAATCCGGGCGCTCTCCTGAATATGGGCAACTACAGTCAGGAGAAAGAAGCGTTCGAAGAAGCCGAAGCGTACTTTCGCAAAGCGGTATCGGCACGCCTTGATTTTGCCGATGCCTGGTTCAATCTCGGAAATCTGCTTCTGCGGAAAGGCTCTCTCGAAGAAGCTGTCGAGACTTTCAAGAAAGCGCTTCGGTACTATCCCGAATTCGGCTCGGCCTACAAGAACCTTGGAGTGGCTCAGGAAGCGCTCGGAAGGCATTCCGAGGCGCTGGAAAATTACAAAAGCGCATTGGACTACAACAGGGCGGACCCCGGTGTTTATATCAATATTGGCAATGTTTATCTCGCGATGGGAAATGCAGAGCAGGCAAAGCAGCACTACCTGAGCGCCGTCAAACTCGCTCCCCGGAATATCGGGGGGTGGATGGGGCTTCGGCACCTTGCTTTGAGCAAAGGCGATGTCGAGTCCTATGTGAAAGCGACTCTCGCGGTTGTTCAGCGTCTGCATCCCGACGTAATCGCCGAATCGGTGCGAACCGTCAGGCGCCTGCATCACCTGGACAAAGCTTCGAACATTCTTCACCTGGCCGATGAACTGGACAAGAAGAGCGAGTCGCTCGATGCTGAGCGTCTGGTGGTATATTCACAGAAAAAACCCGATTCTCCCGCTGCGGAGAAGCTGAAATGCAGGCTCGAGCAGCTCGATGAGCCGCCGGCGGATGTGCTTCTTTGTCTGGCAGAATACTACGAGCACGCCGATGAGCCCCAAACGGCAATCGAATATGCATCGAGACCGGAAATCGATCACAGAATCGAGGCAAAGAGAGTGTTGTGGAACTCCCTTATCAAGCAAGGGTCTCTGAATCGAGTCGAAGCCTCGGTTAGTGCAACAGCCCGGGAGCATCCGGAGTATGCCGATTGTTCTTACTATTTGGCCCGGGTCAGTGCGGCACGCGGAGATACCGATGCGGCCCGCGACCACCTTCTCAAAGCACTCGAAAACGGGTACAGCGACATGGCAGCAATCGATGAAGAACCCGTATTGAGCAAAATCAGGTCCGAATCGGTGGCTGATCATATGAGTCGCAACTGGGAAGCGTACCGTTCGAAGCCGCACTCGCCTTCCTCCTGATGTCGGACAATATCTTGTGGTTGTGATGTTTTGCACTACACGATCTGTGCAACCCCTTGTCCATGAACGGGATAGGAGAGATTCGCTCCTTGACCGGTATTGAGCACTGGTGTATGATTGGATAAGATGGGGAAGCTCAATTTTCCACCGGTTCGCGATATATCTTATTGAAAGAAATTCCATTCACCGGTCAGGAAATTTAGAGGAATACATGGAGCATACTTTTTCAGCGTATGTTGACAAGGGAGGGCGCGATATGAAATCGGTCGATTTCGGTGAAAGCTATACGGTAGGGTCGACACGCAGTTCGGTGGATTCCAACCGGCTGTATTCGATACTTCTGGATGCCCGGGCATCGGCAGTTTCCGAGAATATGTACGATATCTCCGAGAAAATCCTTGCCAACGAAAAAGACAACGCCAAGAACGCACTGGATCGTCTCTGGGCCCTGAAAAAAAACCTTCAGCAGCAGGATACCGGCACGGTGGACCTGCTGATTGCTTACTATCAGAACAAACTCGATGTGCTCCGGGGGCGAGAAGAGCATCTGAAGAGGATCAGTAAAGATTCGCGAAGCCTGCTCGAGGATAAACGAAAAAAAGATATCGAAATCGCTTCGGTGAAGCAGGAACTCGAAGACTGCACGCGCGAAATGGAACGTCTTCAGGAAAAACTCCATCGTGCGAAGACAAAGGAACAGGAACTGGTCCTTATCGAGTCGCAGCTGAAAAAGGAACTGGATAACAACGAAAACGAAATTGTCAACGGTCTCTATGAAATTATCTTGAGCCCTCAGGAAGAAGTGGGTGTCCAGGATGAGGCTGCCCAGGCGGAGGCCGGTGAAGGTACCGATGCGCAGGGTGATGCCGCGGAAGGAACACAGCAAGAGTCCTGTGAGCAGGAAAACTATGACTATTTCACGCGGGCGCGGGCTGGTAACGGGTCAGGGATGGTCAGGGGCGAAGACCAGGAGGAACCCGCATCGCCGGAGTCGGGGGCAGGCAGCAACGTAGAGCATACAGAGAAAATCGACGAGGCGATCGATCTGGATGAGGCCGGTGAGAAAGAAACACGCGGCGAGGGAACTATCCAGGAGACATTCGATGAGCTGGGTACTAATCAGGAGTCCGAAGAACTTACTGCCGATGACTTTCGGGCTTTGTACAAGAGCGTCGAAGAGCCTGATGTGGGTGTATTTCCCAAATCGGTGGTGAAAACCACCAGCGGGATGGTGATCGGAGAGTATTTCTACGACCCGAAAGTGTATAAAAACAAGAGAAATTATGTCTACCACAGCCTATTTTTGGGAGAGCAGCTTACCCTCAAAGTGCAGCACCTGAAGCGGGAGCCGGATCAGGCCGTTTTCACCGAGGCTGTTCAGATGGTCCAGGACGCCTGCCGGAGAGTCAGCGGGAATCCTCACCTGCATTTTGAGGTCTCCACAAATGAAATTGTCAACGAGAAAACGCTCAAGGAAGTATGGCACTATCTCAAAGAACATCAATGGGACGAAATAATGCGTTTCTGCAAACGTCTGAAAGCAAAAATCGAGGCAATGGGCAGCAACTATCGGTTCCTTCTCCGAGAACAGATCGAGCGTTATACCGAAGACCGGGAGTAACGCGAGCGCTCTTCGGACAGTCGGGACGTTTCACGAATGCAAAGGGGCCGGGATCTCTGCCATGGCTCCTTTTCTTTTTTGCCGTCCTTGTTTTTCTCTGCGCGCCTTCGATCGCTCAGGATGCCCCGGAAAAAGATACCTCTTCCGCGGCGGCAGACACCCTCGACAGTCTGTCATCGCCTTCCTCTGAACCCGATTCTGTCGAATTCTCGCCGGATTCACTCAAACGAATTCTGGATTCCATCGCCCCCGTTCGGGAAACGGCGATTGCCGCCAGTGCCTATGACAGCCTCTTTTCGACAATGGACCCGTCGCGTAACGATTCGCCTGTGGACCACCCGGAGTCAGACACTGCTGAAATGGCATCCCGATCCCCTGATATTCCTCCTGCAGGTGACTTCGGTGCTCGAGCCGATGATGACGGCTGGTCGCCTGCACGGCTCAAGCGTGGTATCGGCAGTATCTGGGCCGGAATAAAACGCCGGCTCCCACGGGTCCTTCTTCTGCTCGTTTCGCTGGGGACTATTCTTGGCACCTTGTGGTTCTTCCGAAGACGCACGGAGAGCAAAAAGTTTATGACCAACACCCGGCTGTCCATCATGGATAAAGAAGTGCGGCGTGCGTGCAGGCATATCGAAAAGCGCCATGCCGACCCTGAGCTGACAATCGAAACTATTTGCAGCGAACTGGTTACCGGCGAGGCGTTTCTGAATGCACTTTTTGAAAGAGAGCTGGGGATGAGTGTCGGTGAATTCGTGGATCAGGTGCGAATCAACCGCGCTCGTCTGATTCTGGATGCCAAACCCGATGCCGATCCATCGTGGATGGCATCTCAGACAGGATTTACGGAGATGGAAGAATTCCTGAAAACCTTCGAACGCATCACTGGTACGACGTATGTCGATTATCTCCGAGCGCTCGATCACACGCAGAAATCCGCATAACCCGGGAACCTTCGATGAAAACACTTAAACTGGCCTCTCTCTGCTTGATCGTAGCCTGGGCCGCTTCGGCCGGCCCTGCCGACACAGTATCTCGGGATTGGGGCATACTCCAGGGAAGCGATACGCTCGATATTCGGATTCAGGGAAGGAAAGTCGGTACGGCAGTTCATGTCATGGAGGTCACCGATAGTGGCAGAGCGATTACCCGATACACGGGGATTCGAATCACTCCGCCTTCGAATATGACCGGACTGGGAAAACTGCATGTCGAAGAGACTCGAATGTACGGGAGCGATGGGGTGCTTCGCCGGGCAAACCAGACGCTTTCTTCACCAAGCGGCGTATCCGGATGGACATTGGAGCCTGGTAAAAAAGGCAGCTGGAACCTGACAGTCGTGACCGGCGGAGTCGATCAGACTCGTGAAGTGAAGGTGGCTGCTGAAAACCTGAATGTAAGCTATGCTATTACCAATGGGATCGAACAGGAAACTATCGAGCCCGGTAACCAGTGGCGGGATACCGTTTTCGAGTTGAGCAGCGGGCAATCGGTGCCCGTGTCAATTGAATGCACCAGAGTGTCGCCGGATTCCGGGTTATACTGGTTTGCCGTCAATAATGAACTGACAAACCGGTTAGAGACTTTGGCTCTGGATACCGCCGGGAGAATTTTCTACGAAGAAATTCCGCCGTTTTTTACCGCGCACCGATTGGCCGGTCCCGGAGGAAAAAAACGTCCCGATGCGGACAGTGCATCACAGAAAATCGATTTCATGGACCTGTCCCGGATCCCGGTGTCTCGTCGCGCAAATCCGAAAGAACGCATCCTCCTGGAATTGCAGCGCCCGGCCAGACTCCATCCGAGTGTGCAGCGATTTTACCTGGAACACCAGCGCGGCTGGATGCTCCGGAGCCCCGAGTCTTCCTGCTCCGGTGCCGAGAGAGATTCCCTTTCTCCAAAGCATCGGAAAACGTTTACTGCCTCCACACCCACAATGCAGTGCGATCACCTGGAAATAACCGAGCTTGCCGAAAGCGTTCGAGGAACTGACAAAATTACCTGTAATCTGGCGGCAAAGCTGAACACCTATGTGTACGAGTCTATTGATAAGGTCGGGTCCACGACTTTTTCCAGTGCCCTCGAGACGCTGCATGCAGGCTATGGAGACTGTGGTGAGCATGCCGTGCTGCTCGGCGCGCTCTACCGTGCACTGAACATGCCCGCCAGGGTCGTACTCGGCCTGGTGTATCAGTCATCGAAAAAAGCCTATTACTATCACGCATGGGTACTGGTCTACGTGGAGGGCAAGTGGATATTCGCCGATCCTTCACATGGGAAGTTTCCCGCATATCGCGACCGGATTCCTCTTGTGGTCGATGACACAGGGTCGGATGCTGTCGGGCTGTCCCGGTATATCGGTCGAATCAAAGTATCGAACATCAGCTATGGGAGCCGGGGAGACGGTGAGTAAACCGCTGCCGCGACGGTTTTATCGGGGGGATCCGATGAGCGTGGCCCGCCAGCTTCTCGGTGCCCGCCTGGTGCGCGTGGTGGATGGTGCTGTTGTGTCCGGGATGATTGTAGAGACCGAAGCCTATTACGGAACCGAAGACAGTGCCTGTCATGCATTCAAGGGAATGACGCCGCGCACCGAAGTCATGTTCGGGAATTCCGGGCATGCATATGTCTATTTTATCTATGGAATGTATCACATGTTGAATGTGGTGACCGGTCCAGTCGGTACGCCCTGGGCGGTACTTGTCCGTGGCATTCGTCCGCTGGATAATTTCGAGAAAATGGTGGAGTTGCGGGGAGGAAGAAAAAAGGGGATCGCCGATGGCCCGGGGAAACTATGTATTGCGATGGTGATTGACAAAAGTCTAAATGGGTGGGATCTCACTACCGGAGACACGTTGTGGATAGAGCGCTATGAATCTATTCCCGACGAGCACGTCGAGAAGACTCCGCGAATCGGAATCGATTATGCACATCCGGAACACCGGGCTCTGGATTGGCGGTTTTTAGTGCGCGCGAGGGCGTAGGAGCTTCTGCTGGATGCCTCGTTCTCACTATGCAGCGCTATTTTTTCCGGCATATTATTAGCTGCACGTACCCGGTAAAAAACGTTCTGGAGTCGACGAGCATAAATCCAGTTCGCCCGAGGAGCTCTATCAATTCGACTCGATTGGGGAAAGCGTGAAGACTGTGGGCGATATATGCATAGACAGAGCTTTCGCGGTGCATCAGAAAACCCCAGAGACTTCCCCACAATTTGAGCAGTGCCAGTTGCATTCGTTGCATCACGGGATTCGTGCTCTTAGAAAAGTCAAGAAAAAGTGCAACGCCTTCGGGTTTCAGAATGCGATTAAATTCGGTAAGTGCAACGGAAAGATCGGGGGCATTGCGCAGAGCGTAGCTTCCGGTAATGACCTCTACGGACGCATCCGGGAGTCCGGTTGCGCACATGTCGGCACAGAAAAGCGCCGGGGGGCTGGGTCGTACGAGACGACGCCGTGCCTGTTGGAGCATCGGAAAGGTCAGGTCGAGCCCAATGACCGTCGACAAGGGATACCGATCGCGCAGAATCTGGGTGATATCGCCTGTTCCGCAGGCTACATCCAGGGCGACATGGACGCTGCCGGGGAGATATGTTCCGAGGGTCTTTTTCCATGCCGAGTCACGGCCCCACGAAAGCAATCCGGTGATTCGATCGTAGACGGGAGCTACCACTCTGAACAGATTCTGATTGTACCGACGCTTTGATTGCGGATTTCCGAGGATATCTTTTATCATGAGAAGTTTCCCTTTTCTGCTGCCCAACATGGATACCCGCTCTGTCGAGCCGGAGCTAATGGACAGCCCGACATCGGACAAAAAGCGGCTTTTCCGAACACTCGACCAGTTCGAACTGGTGAACACGTTTTTTACCCGCATGCATGGACTTCTCAAACGGGTTATACTCGAGGAAATGTGCAACCAGCCCCACCGGACCTATTCGGTGGCGGATTTCGGCTGTGGGGGAGGAGATTGTGCGCGATGGCTTGCCAGGGCGGCCGATAAACTCGGTTTGAGCGTTCGGATCACCGGAATCGATGCTGATCCCAGAGTGGTGGAGTATGCTCGAAAAGCCTGCAGTGGTTTTTCCCGGATAGATATTGTCAAAGGGGGGCTCGAGACGCTTTCCAGGCGTTTTGACTATGTGTACGCAAATCACCTTCTTCATCACCTGCCTGACCCACTTGTCTCAAAGACACTCAGACTGATCAACGATTCCTCCCGGCGAGGTTTTCTTGTTAATGACCTCAGAAGAAGCCGGTGGGCTTATCTGGGCTATACCGCATTGTCCGGAGTGTTTCTGAGAAACAGCTTTGCGTTTTCCGACGGGCGGTTGTCGATTCGTCGTGGATTCACTCTTCATGAGGTATGTGAGCATGTACAAGAGGCCGGGTTGCAGGACTATGTAGAGGTGAAAGCCTGCGTGCCGGCCCGGGTAGTCATAACACGCTCACGACTCGCTCTTGAGAGGGAGACGGATAATCGCCATTGCGCCTGGCCCCGGTTCGTTGTTCACCATCTCCACGGTGCCGTCATGTGACTCGATCGTGTGCCGAACGATTCCCAGCCCGAGACCAACTCCGCCTTTTCGGGTAGTGAAAAACGGATCGAAAATCCGTGAAAGGTGATCTTCTTTTATTCCGGTGCCCCGGTCAACGATCTCGATGCGTGCCTCGCCATTGTGCTTTTTGAGTCTGAGGCTCAGCGGAGCATTGGAAGGACTGTGCTGTGCTGCATTATCCAGAAGATTGGAAACGGTGTTCTGCAGCCGGGTAAAGTCCCCAGCGACCTCGATCCCTTCCTCACATTCGACAAACAGATCGCGATTCGCCCGCTCGCTCTCAACATGTTTCCAGACCTCGGCCGTATCACGACAGAGCTTGGTGAGAGAAATCGTCTGGAACGAGGCGGGGTCGATTGGACGTCCCAGTTCCAAAAGGTCCTGCATGAGGCTGCTGAGCCGGTCGACCTGCTGCCCGAAATAGTGACGGTATGGTTCGAAACGCTCTTCTTCACCAACTTCGGCCAGAAACGATTCCATCAGGGCGGTGATAGCGTTCAGCGGGTTGCGTACCTCGTGAGCTACGCCTGAGACGATTTGACTCAGAAGGCGAACTTCGCGCTCACGCTGCTGCTGCCGTTCCATTTTTTCTTCGGTGCGGGTGAGCTTGTGTTTCACGTTCTCGTGTTCTTCACGAAGCTCTGTTTCTTCTAACTCCCGCCGCACAGCAGGCGCAAGGCGCGCGAGATTGGACTTACTGACGTAATCATGCGCTCCGCTGCGCATTACTCCCGCCGCATTTTCTTCACCGATTTTACCGGAGACAACAATGCAGGGAATCCTGCGGTTATGCTCCCGCAGGATCTTGAGAGCATCTATGGCGGAGAATCGAGGAAGGTAGTAGTCGGCGATGACAATATCCCACGGCTGTTCCTTCAGCGCCGAAATCATCTCTTCGGGAGTCTCCGACCGATTCACCTCAGGATTGAATCCACCTTTACGAAGAGCTCGAATCAGCAGAATCTCGTCATCACTCGAGTCTTCTACCAGCAGAACTCTCAGGCTCCCGGATTGTTTTTCTGTTTGGTTCATGGGTAACTCACAAGGTAGATCGGCCAAACGCTGTGCGTCGGCTTGGCGGCTGCAGGACAGCGCCGATTTCAGATACGAATATACACACTGGACGCAGATTCCGCATGTTTTGGATGGCGTCAGGGAGATTACGAAATAACGGCCACTTTCATTTTCACCATTCGCCCCCCCAGATACGCCTTCGTCCTGCGTACATCCGAATTCTCGATATCGAGAAACGTCTTCTTCGGAATCGGAGGAACCGATCTTGCGAGAAGTGGCAGCTTGTGCGAGGGCCGGGAAAGCTTTCATGGTCGCGAGCACGGCTGGCCAGGTGGGCAGTTAGGCATGAAGTTTGCACAAAAAACATATTGTTTATTGTGCGCTCATCACTCCTGATATCTCCTGGAATCATTATCGTGTTGTGCATGCATCGCTGGAATGCCGGGAGTAAGGTGGTGCTGGGTTTACCACTAAAAAAAAGTTATCCTGACCGAGAACCACAAGCTGGAACAGCCGAGGAGGAAATGCATGCCGGAATTCATAGACCCCTTTAAGGTGATGACTCCTGAGCGAAAGATGTCAAACCGGGAATTGGCCCGGGCACTTCGCGTATCTCTTGCCGCGGAGCTCGAAGCAATTCATCTGTACGAAGCCTACGCCGATGCAACGACAAACGAGTTGGCCCGGAAAGTGCTTCAGGATGTCGCCGATGAAGAGCGGGTCCATGCCGGAGAATTCCAGAGGGTTATCAATATACTTCTCAAGGACGAAGAAGCCTTTCTGGCCGAAGGGGCTGAGGAAGTCGATGAAATGGCCGCTGAGCTGGGCGAAGACGTAGGTGAGTCCGAAGATGCGAGTCCTGGGGAAGACGAAAGCGAGAATGCAGCAGAGGATATTCGTTCGATTGGCAATCTGAAGAAAAAGGGGAAATAAGCATGGCCCACAAGTTTTTGAACCGATCAGATGCGCCGTTTTCAGATAAAGTCTGGGAGGCGATTGACACTACAGTGCGCGAAACGGGACGAACTGTTTCCACTGTACGCAAAGTCATTCATACCGAAGATCCGCTCGGGTTCGATGTCCGCTCGATACCAGGACCCGATTCGGAAGTTGGCAAGGAAAGCGACGATGAGCTGCAGGTCTCGGCAAGTCAGAGCACTCCCGTTGTAACGATTCAGTCATCGTTTAGCCTGGGTGCCCGCGAAATTCAGGGTTTCGAGGAAAACGGAGTCGACTTCGACCTCTGGCCCGTAGCCGATGCGGCCAAGCGGTGTATCGAGAAAGAAGACAGCATTCTGCTCAACGGATCAGTGCCGGCCGGGATTCCCGGCCTGCTGACGACGACCGGCGTGCAGAAGGTGAAACTCAGTGAATGGAAAGCTGCAGGAAATGCGGTAGAGGATATCCTCAAAGGGGTAGACAAACTTGATGCCGCTGGATTTCACGGGCCCTATTCACTTGCACTCGCTCCCTCGATGTATAACCGTCTATTCCGAAAATATCAGGACAGCGAGATGCTTGAGATGGAGCATGTGAAGGCGCTGGTCACCGAGGGTATCGTCAAGGCGCCGGCTCTGCAAAAGGGCGGGGTCCTGGTCGCCTCCGACAGGTGGTATGTTTCGATTGCGCTCGGGCAGGATCTCCTGGCCGGATTCGATGGCCCCGAAGGAAGAGAATTTCAATTTACGCTTTCGGAGAGTGTTGGGCTTCGTATGCAGGCTCCCTCTGCCATTTGCGTTCTTGAATAATACATGCAGGAAAAAGGTTTCTGCGAGAAAACAACAAACATCCTCTGAGAAAGGACAGGCCATGGCAGACATTGGTAAGCTTTTCGCTACCGCCGATTGGAAAACGGAGAAACACGTTCCGGTAATCGATGCACCGGAATCGGCACCGAAAGGGGAGTTTTTCCCGGTGAAGGTGACGATCGGAAAAGAAGTAGCGCACCCGAACACTACGGCGCATCATATCGCCTGGGTGAAGGTATATTTCCATGCCGACGGAGACAAGTTTCCGTACGAGATCGGTAAGGGCGAATTTAGTGCCCATGGTGCATCGGCCGAAGGTGCCGATACCAGCACGATCTACACGCATCACGAATTGACGATCAGTTTCAAGACCGACAAACCGGGCACCCTCTACGCTTCGAGCTACTGTAACGTACATGGCTTGTGGCAGAACGAAAAGAAGGTGTCGATCGGATAAGCCAGACTGCATCTGATTGCCGAAGTACAGATCTATGCCGCTTTTAACTGGGAATGAAAGCGGCATTTCTTTTTTCGGGGCTTTTAGTGATTCCCGCGGGCCGTGTTCACGACCATTTCGCTGAGCGTTTGTCCTCCCTTGATCCCGAAGTCCAGCGTGCGAATAGGAAAGGGAATGGTGATATCGTTTGCGTCGAAAGCTGCCTTGACTTTCATCACCGCTTCGCTTTGTGCAGCCAGAAAGTCGGTCTGGGCAACGAAGGGGACCCAGAAACGTACCACAAAATTGATTGAACTGTCCCCGAACTCCTCATAGAAGAGATCGATTCGGTCCGCATCGGCCCTGGGCACCGATTGAACGGCTTCCAGTGTGACCCGTTTCACCTTCTCGAGATCATCGCCATAAGAGATACCTACCACCAGATCGACCCGTCGTTCACCTCGAATGCTGTAATTGATTACCGAATCCTGAAAGATCTGTTTGTTTGGGATAAACACCCACTGTCCCTGGAAGGTTTCCAGTGTGCTGGCCCGAAGGTTGATTTCTTTGATCACACCCATCTGGCCGGCGGTTTCGACCACATCTCCAACTTTGAATGGCCGGTCATCGCGGAAGACTAAGGCTATGCCGGAAATGAAATTGGCGGCCATGTCCTGAAAGGCAAAACCCAGGGCAATACCAAGAATACCGACACCGGTCAGAAGAGAAATGACCGCCTGGTCGAGCTTCAGGACATTCAACGCAACAAGAAGCCCCACGAGAATAACTATCAGACGGGTAAGTGCGCCCAGAAAGCGGACAAGAGACACATTCTTGAGAAACTTCGACAGAATGTTCCGGGCTGTTTTTGCTGCGATGATTGCCAGAACATAGGCGATGAGCAGGATGATCAGAGCTACCAGGGCATTTGGCAGAAGCAGCACCGCCTGCTGGTACCACCCCATAAGCTTTTCACTTATCATGTCAAATGCCGAATAGACAGTATTCATAGTGAGTCTCGAAGTGTGTGGTGCAATGAATGAGCCGGCTCTCACCGGGGAGAGTAATCAAAATAGCACCACGGATCGCCGGGAGACAACTGTTTTCCCGCGTCACGGAGGTCGTGAAAAGGGCATGGTGTTTGCGAATAGTGTCCATACCGGTATTCCATAAGGCCTGTAATCGGTAGTGAACAAGAGGGGTGATATTCATGACAACTCGACAGAAAAAGAACAAACGTATTCCCGGAGCTTCTTCCGATGGACATCACCGAAACCGTCAAATGAGTTCTCAGGATACCACCGAGCAGGATCACAAGGCTCCAGGGGGCGAATCCCGGCAGGGCGACACCGGAAGCTTGGATGCACAGCACTCAGAAAAAAAAGGACCGCGCAGCAAACAGGGAGCGGGGAGCCACCAAAAGGAACGGGGGCAGGAAAGCGGCCATGGGGAGCACAAAAGTCAGCATAACAAGCAGGGCGGAGGAGGCGGTCATCATCAGATGATGGTGCAGGATTTTCGCCGGCGATTCTGGGTTTCGCTGGCACTGACCGTTCCCATTCTGGCACTCTCTCCTATGATTCGAGGTTTTTTCGGGCTTCAGGATGCACTGGCATTTCCCGGTGATCAATGGCTGCTCCTGGCACTGTCTTCGGCGGTTTTCTTCTATGGAGGATGGCCGTTTCTCAAGGGTATTGTCAGAGAATTATCTCAGCTCCAGCCGGGAATGATGACCCTTATTGCCCTTGCAATTACGGTTGCGTACGGATACAGCGCAGCGGTAACCCTTGGCCTTCCGGGAAAAGTCTTTTACTGGGAACTGGCGACCCTGATCGATGTGATGCTTCTGGGGCATTGGATAGAGATGCGCTCCATCATGGGGGCGAGCATGGCGGTTGAGTCTCTGGTCAAACTGCTTCCTTCCGATGCCCATCGGGTAAAAG
>JBEPYC010000009.1:21580-32276 GCA_041641555.1 Chitinivibrionales bacterium
TCTGTAATGGGGGCCTCCGGTGCGCTTGAGGAGCTGGTAAAACTGCTACCGACCGAGGCGCACCGCATTGCCGATAACGGTGAGGTCGAGGAGGTGCCGGTCGATGAACTGGTTGCCGGTGACCGGGTACTGGTCAAACCGGGTGAAAAGATCCCCGTGGACGGTTCGATAGTCGATGGAGAGACATCGGTGGATGAATCGATGCTTACCGGTGAGAGCACTCCGGTTCACAAAAAGAGCGGCGAAAAAGTTGTAGGTGGTTCAGTCAACGGGGAAGGTTCCATTCAGGTCGAAGTAGAGAAAACGGGAGAGGACTCCTACCTGTCGCAGGTAATCAAGATGGTACGAAGTGCTCAAAAGGGAAAGTCGAAAACGCAGAACTTTGCGGATCGTGCCGCGGCGTGGCTTACCGGCGTAGCGTTGACCGCCGGTGCAATCACCCTCCTGGTATGGCTTCTGGGCGTGGGACGCGAGTTCGTCTTCGCCCTCGAACGGACCGTCACGGTTATGGTCATCACCTGTCCGCACGCTCTTGGCCTGGCCATTCCTCTGGTGGTTGCAGTATCGACCGCGATTTCGGCCAAGAAGGGACTGCTGATCCGTCAGCGAAACGGCTTCGAACAGGCCCGTAATCTTCAGGCGGTTGTTTTCGACAAAACAGGCACGCTGACGGTTGGGAAATTCGGCGTCAGCAAAGTCGAGTCGTTCTCATCGGGGTGGGATGAGCAGAGCCTGCTGTCCTACGCCGCTTCGGTCGAGGCAAACTCGGAACACCCGATAGCCAAGGGCATTGTCCAGAAAGCAGGGGAGGATATCCAAAAAGTCAGTGGGTTCCAGGCGATTACCGGTCGCGGTGCCCAGGGCACGGTCGAGGGCAAAGAGGTGAAGGTGGTCAGTCCGGGGTATGCCGATGAAAACGGGGTCGAATACGATGCCGGAAAGCTCGATAATCTCCGGCAGGGAGGCAAAACTGCCGTACTGGTTATAATCGAGAATACGGTGGTGGGTGCAATCGCGCTTGCCGATATTATCCGCGAGGAGTCCCGGGATGCCATTGCCCGGCTCAAAGAGATGAACATTCGGACCATGATGGTAACGGGAGACAACGCAGAAGTCGCTAAATCCGTTGCAGGTGAACTGGGTCTCGATGAGTACTTTGCGGAAGTCCTGCCGGATAAAAAAGTGGAAAAAATCAAAGAGGTACAGAAACGGGGTCTTCGCACGGCAATGGTCGGCGACGGGATCAACGATGCACCCGCACTGGCTCAGGCTGATGTCGGTATTGCCATCGGCGCGGGAACCGATGTCGCTGCGGAAACCGCCGATATCGTGCTGGTACGAAGTAACCCGCAGGACGTGGTGTCGGTGCTTTCGCTTTCCAAAGCGACTCACAAGAAAATGCTTCAGAATTTGGGATGGGCAACCGGCTATAACGTGATCGCCATACCCCTTGCCGCAGGAGTGCTCTACCCCTGGGGAGTGGTCCTGAGCCCGGCCGTCGGTGCAATTCTCATGTCCGCCAGCACGGTGATCGTGGCGATCAATTCGAGATTCCTCAAGGCGAAGTGATTCTGTTCGGGCAGTGACTTCCGAGTGCTGCCCCAGTAAAGCTGTCGGAGTCCAGCTTGTCGTTGGTGAGCGTGTCACTGCCGTTTGGGCTGCGCCTGATTATCCGACAAGATCCTTTACAATGCTGGCTGCGGCGCGCTTGCCTGCTCCCATGGCGAGAATTACGGTGGCGGCTCCGGTGACGATATCGCCTCCGGCATAGACATGCTGCTTCGATGTCCGGCCGTCGTCTTCATCGGCCTCGATCGTGCCCCATTTGCTGACCGTGACATCGGGCGTCGTATCGGGAATGAGCGGGTTGGGCTTGTTGCCGATTGCGATAATCACGACATCACATTCGATATCGAACTCGCTGCCCTCGATCGGGACGGGGCGTCGGCGCCCCGAACTGTCGGGCTCTCCAAGCTTCATCCGGATACATCGGATGGCCTTGACAAACCCTTTTTCATCGGGGATGACCTCGATTGGGTTGCACAGAAGGTTGAACTCGAGTCCTTCGTCTTTTGCGTGGTGAATCTCGGCCTTGCGAGCGGGCATTTCAGCTTCACTGCGACGGTAGACGATAACCGATTTTTCGGCACCCAGGCGAAGAGCGGTGCGGGCAGAATCCATTGCCACATTCCCGCCGCCGATAGTCACGACCCGTTTGCCTCTGATTATCGGTGTGTGCGCATCATCGAGATACGCCTTCATGAGGTTGCTTCGTGTGAGATACTCGTTTGCCGAATACACCCCGATGCTGTCTTCACCCGAGATTCTCATAAACGTCGGAAGACCCGCACCCGAGCCGACAAAAACCGCCGCGAACCCTTCTTCGGCCATGAGTTCATCGACCGTGGCCGTCTTGCCGATAATGAAATTTCGTTCGATTTTCACTCCGAGCTTGCGGAGGTAATCGATTTCTTTGGCCACAATTTCCTTGGGAAGGCGAAACTCGGGGATCCCGTACACGAGAACACCTCCCGGCTCGTGCAGAGCTTCGAATATGGTGACATCGAACCCTTCCTTGACAAGTTCTCCTGCCGCGGTCAGACCCGCGGGCCCCGAGCCAACAATGGCAACCTTCTTGCCGTTGGATGGCTTAAGCTGGGGGAGTTCCACATCGCCGTGAGTTCGTTCCCAGTCGGCGGCAAATCGCTCAAGATTCCCAATACCGATAGCATCCCACTTGTTTCCCATGATGCAGAGCTTTTCGCACTGCTCTTCCTGCGGGCAAACACGGCCACACACCGCGGGCAGCGCATTGGTCTCTTTGATCTTGCGCGCGGCTTCATCAAATTTGCCCTGGGCTATCAGGTCGATAAACTCCGGAATCTGAACATTTACAGGGCATCCCTCGACGCATTTGGGACGCTTGCACTGAAGACAGCGTTTCGCCTCGGCTATCGCCTCTTCCGGACTGTACCCGTGCGGAACCTCTTCGAAATTCTTCGCCCGCTGTCTTGGGTCCTGCTCTCTCATTGGAATACGTTCTTTTTCAGGCATCGAAATCCTTCCTCGATTCTAAGGCATTCGGAACACTGCCGGTATTAGTACCGCAACTTGCAGGTGTGAGCTTCCAAAGCCTCTCGTTCAAAGGGAACGTAGCTCGAAAGTCGTCGAATCAGACCATCCCAGTCGATCTTGGCGGCATCGAACTCAGGACCATCCACACAGGCAAACTTCGTTTTCCCGTCTATCGTAACGCGACATCCACCGCACATACCCGTTCCATCGATCATAATCGGATTGAGTGATGCCACCGTTGGAATGCCGGCTTCTACGGTGAGTTTCGTTGTGAATTTCATCATCATGACCGGGCCAATGACCGCAGCAAAATCAAACGTGTTTCCCTCGCTGATGAGATTCTCGAAGACTCCGGTCACAAACCCTTTCGTGCCGTACGATCCGTCATCGGTCGCGACTTCCACCCGCGAAGATTTCTCTTTCATTTCCTTCTCGAGGATCAGAAGCTCTTTGCTGCGAGCACCGATTATAGTCGTGACATCGTTGCCTGCCTCCGAGAGCGCCGAAACGATCGGATACAGGGGTGCGACCCCGACGCCTCCACCGATACACACGCACTTCCCGAAATTCTCGATATGAGTCGGCTTTCCCAGCGGTCCGGCCAGATCGGTCACCGATGACTGCTCATGCATTGCGGCCATGACCGAGGTCGTGGCACCGACAACCTGGAAAATGATCTCGATCCAGCCTTCGTCTGCATTGGCATTTGCGATCGTCAAAGGGATCCGTTCGGTTGTTTCGGTGGGGCGGATCATGACAAACTGACCGGCGCGACGTTTTCGCGCAATCCGGGGCGCTTCAAGGCGCATTCGCCACACCTGTTCGGAAAGTTGTTCTTTGGTTAGAATCAGGGGCATACAGGAAATTCTCCAATACGAGAAGGAACACAACCATTACGAGAAAAACCGGAGAGAATTCTTTAAAAAATAGTTCATTGCAGCCAGCCGATCACTTCCTGCATTTTCGTCCAGATGGGGGCGTTGCCCCCTCGCTGCATCCGGAATACCTCCCTGCTCAACCTGGCATAGCGCACAGCGCGTATCCGCTGACCGCGAATTCACCCCCTGCGCAATCCCTGCTAATCGCACTGCGGTATCCGTATTCCGCTACCCCCTTTGCACTGAGCAGCGAACAAGTGCGCGTGCCAGTGTAACTTGTTCGCAGAGGTATGCCGCTTGCTCTCATAACCCGTATGAAAACACTTGTCAGAAATTTCACAATCCTTGTATGCACAGGTCTGCTGGTCGGCTGTCAGACCGGAGGTGAGCAATCCCGGGGGAGCGCCTCCGAGAACACCGATACTGATATCGAAATCGGCCCGGATACCATTGCGCCGGTTGCGGCCATTGGAGAGGATATCCGTGAATTGATGATCGATCTGATGGCCTACAACGCCTGTCCGTATCTCAAGGACAGAGTGTTTGCCCTCTCTGGAAAAGGCGGAGCTTCGTCGGCAGGAGGGAAATCCCCAACAATAGGCGGCTATTGGATACGTTCATGCTCGGCTGAAGAGACTGATTCCGCCCATGTCCGAATCGCTATTTCCGGAATCGGCTGGAAATGGATCAGCAGAACCAGATCTGCCGCGGACGCCGAATTCGAGCTGAGCGAAAACGTTAAATTCCAGGTCGATGTCACCGGCACCGGCACGGTTGACCTGAACTACAGCCAGGAAAATCAAGTCCTGACCGGATACTTCATACCCTCTGAGCCACTCGCGGTAGCCTTTGATATCACCGCCGACATCGACATCGAAACCGAAGAGCTCTGGTCGTCGATCGTTGGAACCGCGGCATCGGCTCTTGGAGAATCCCCGACTCAGCGTGGAAGAGAATCGATTCGCCGCAAGGGGGCCCGGAAGTTCAAGTCCCGACTCAACCACGGGTTAACATTTATTTTCGATCTTTGTACCGGACAACGCTATTCCCGGTTCGGAACATACCCGTCAGGTAAAATCCCTGAATCGGCCTCGCCCGTCCAGGAAATGGATTTTCTGGCCAACAGTACCGGAGTACTTCACCGGGGATCTCTGATAATGGCGGGTCCGTACAAAACCGATAAGCCACTGGTCGCTTACGTGGAAGTCCAGAATGGACAGTCTGTGCGGGCCGAGTGGTTCTGCCGGTATAATGCCGAAGAGATCGTGACTGCTTATGTGGCCAACGAGTCGTTGCCGGAGCCGCAGCCGGTCAATAGCCGCGTCGTTGGGGAAAACAAACCCGTAACGTTATCGGTTGAGTCGGATCTCTCCTGTCCTGTCGTGTTGGTTTTACGACCCGTGGAGAGTGGCTCCGAACCCGTTTCCCTTTTGTACCGTATATACAACGAAGGTGATACCCGCCGTCCGTTGGTTTCATGTGAAGGTAAAGCGAGTGACCGCCAGAGAGAATTTTCGGAAGAATAGAGAGAAGTATCTGCTCGATATCGAGCCGCAGGCTCGCCTCAACCAGGTGTATGTTGCTTTGATGGCAGCTGCGGGGGTGCTTGCATCGGTTGCCTTTCTGGTTAATTCGATTCCGATACTGATCGGGTCGATGGTCATCGCTCCCGTGATGCCTCCGTTGATCCTTATGGCCGTTGGGCTGGCCAACGGAAAGATAAAAACCGTCCTGAAAGGCTGTGTCATAACGGCAGCAGGGCTTTTTGTGGCGCTTTTATTCACGATGGCCACGACCTGGATTCTGGGTGTCACCGGAGTATCTTCCGAGCAGTTGAAAATGTCATCGATGCTCAAGGAGCGAATCGCGCCCGGCTGGTACAGCGTTGCCGCGGCCGCCGCAGCGGGCGTGGCCGGGGCTCTGGCTATATCACACAAGAAACAGGATACCCTCGTTGGCGTGGTTGCATCGGTTGCGCTTGTCCCAACGGTGGCGGCTTCGGGCATTGCCGGCATGACGGGAGACTGGCGCGGAACGCTTGGCGGGCTTGCAATGCTTGGGCTCAATGTTTCGATGATCGTTGGCATAAGCTGGATTGTCTTCAATTTCCTCGACGCAGACTCAGAGTGACCATGGTAGTATCCCCAGGTGAGTCTTCTGAGCGATGTCTCCAATTGCGTGGGGGAATCCCTGGCATTTGACCTCCCGGACCTGAGACTGCTATACTGTTACATACAGCTGATTGTGCCTGCTTTGGGTTCAGCTCACTTTGATATCGGCGAAAGGTGAAATTATGAGTGTTGAAATACGAGATATGCGAATCGATGATCTGGCTCCCGTTTTCCATCTGGGAGAAAAACTTTTTACATCCGAAAAGTACCCGAATCTTTATCGTACCTGGGATGAGTTCGAAGTAACCGCGTTGTTTCAAAGCGAATCGGAGCTGTGTATGGTTGCCGATGACGATGGGCGGCTTGCAGGATTTCTTATGGGTACCACTATCGAAAAAGCCCGGACCGCCTGGAACTATGGTCATCTGCTCTGGCTCGGAATCGATGACGACTATCAACGTTCAGGTCTGGGCAAACGGCTGTTCGAGAACTTCAAAAAGAAAGTGATCACCAGAGGCATACGTATCCTGATTGTCGATACACAGGCCGATAACGAAAAGGCAATTGCGTTTTTCCGGAATCAGGGATTCGCACAGGCAACTGAACATGTCTATCTCTCTCTGAACCTTGCCGGTGAGAAACAGTCTGACATCGAAGAAGCGAGTAAGGGAAAGGGGTTTGTCATATGAATGAAAGCAGCGGCACGATCAATGGCGACAGGTTGCGATCCTCGCTGGAAAGCATGGTCGATATCTACAGCCCGACGGGCAAAGAGCTTGAAGTCCTGGAGTATGTCGAAGCGCAAATGGCAGGGATGGAAATTCCGTGTTCGCGGGTCGAAGTCGAAGAGGACCGGTACGATCTTCTGATTTCCGGAGCGACCGATGAAATTCCGATTCTGTTTACAGGGCATATCGATACCGTGCCTGCCTACAATTTTGAGAATTTCGGTTTTCAGCAGCGTGGTGACACCGTTTTCGGACTGGGCACTTCGGACATGAAAAGTGGTTGTGCGGCGATGATCGAAGCGTTCGTGGCGTACCGGCAGGCTTATGGCAAACTTCCCAAAGCCGCATTGGCCCTGGTTGTCGGTGAGGAGGAAAGCGGTGACGGCACCGAGGCGCTTATCGAGCGGGTACGTGCTCCCTGGGCAGTGGTGGGGGAACCGACGAATCTAGCCGCGGCATTCGGTCACTTTTCATACATGGAAATAGAACTCAGTTCGACCGGGAAACGTGCGCATGCATCCCTTGCCAAGGCTGACCGCAATGCGGTCCATACCATGCTTCGGGCAGTCATGCGTGTGACCGAATTTCTCGAAGAAAACTATCCGCACGGGATCTACAATATCCGTGATGTGCACAGCGCCGAAGGCGGATTCGCCGTACCCGACAGCTGCAGTGCATCCATCGATCTGCATCTGCCTCCCAGTGAGCCACTCGGTGGTGTCCTGGTGGCCGTCGAAGAGATTGTGGGGAAAACGGCGACATCGAAGTCAAGCAGTGTAACCTGCCGCTTTCCGACCGTGCATAGCGGGTATGAACTCCCGGTGAAAGGCCCGCTTCCCAGCCTGCTTCGGCAGACATATCGCTCCATGGGTATCAAATGGAAAACCGCACCGTTCAAGAGTCATTCGGATGCTAATCTCCTGTGGGCGGCGGGAATCAAACCATTGGTGCTGGGGCCGGGACAGCTTGCGAAAGCGCACACTGAAAAGGAATCGATTTCCTTTTCGCAGGTGCTCAATGCCTCGGCGATTTACTATCGAGTGCTTTGTGAAATCAGTGCTTGAATTGCTGCCTTTTCGTGGTTTTCTGCCGATTTCGCAAACCACTCACTGCCCATTCCTTACCGGGAGTGACGTGGCCGCTGCACTGCCGCTTGGGCATATGCTTTGCAACAGGATCAGTATCAGAAAGAGGGTCGACACGCGGCCTCGTTGCATGAGAATACACCCGAACGCAGGAATTTGGAAAGGGGAGTGGCTTGTGGAAAACCATGAGATTGCCGGGAAACTGAATTCGCTGATCCAGCTGGATGCTGATGCGGTCAACGCCTATAACCAGGCGATTGAGGAGATCAAGGAAGAGGACGTTCGGTCTACGGTAGAATCATACCGTGAGGACCACCAACGGCATATTGCCGTTCTCAGGGGGCTGGTCGAAGACCTGGGTGAACAACCCCAGGAACCATCGAAGGATATAAAAGGCTTTCTGATCGAAGGCTTCACGAAGATCCGAAGCATGGGAGGAACGGATGCGGCACTCAGCGCAATGGAGACCAACGAAAAGCTCACTAACAAGAAGTACTCAGAGGCAAGCGGATGGGATGTCCCCGCCGAAATCCTTGATATTCTCATTGCAAATTTTGAAGATGAAAAGGAACACCTTGCCTTCATTCAGAAAAAGCTCGGGCACGAAGTGACGGTGGAAGAATACCACGAAGTCTGAGAAGAGGCGGCACGCAGAACAATCGGGGAGAGTGTACCGGACCGGGCATTCTTCCCTCTTTTTTTGCTGCTTCTTGCTGTTGCAGCGCGGCATTGCGCATTTTTTGAGAGTAAATTCCTTCATCACTTTCAGGAGCGTGTGTGTAATGCATCAGATGCCAAAGCTTGCTCTGTTTTCCGTGTTCTTTGCTACAGCGGCGATGGCCGGGCCATCAGATTCTGCCGACTCCCGACACCAGATCATGTTGTGCGTCGATGACAGTGCCAAAGCCGGTGACGTGAGGCTGCTCTATAGCTACATCGATGGCAAAAAAACCAAGTGTCTTCCTGAGCAGGAGCTCCGGGAACTTCTCAGTCGGGCCCGATTCGAACAACGACAGGACTCTCTGGATGCAGAAAAGAAAAAAGACGGAGATTACTACGTCGAGCTGATCCGGCATGGAGAGCGAGATCTTGCCGGTGCGGATCTGCGTATGGCGGATCTCATGGACAGCCAACTCGACAGTGCCAATCTGAAAAATGCGGATCTGTCCAATGCTGATCTGCGCAATGCCAGCCTTCAGGGAGCCGACCTGTCGGGGGCCAAACTTACTGTCGCCTACTGCCGTCGCACTGATTTCAGAGGGGCCAAACTCGATGGGGCCGATGTCACCGGCGCATATTTGTATGAAAGTGATCTCCGAGGTGCCACCGGACTGTCCTTTGAGATGCTCAAGACTGCCAGAACTCTGTATAAAACGCGCATGGACAGCACGCTTCTGGCAAGTGTCGAAGAAGGGGCTTCCGAGAAACTTCGTGAGCCCAAACAGGGCTGGGTCGATAACCGGTGGGCCCCGCCGCCCGATGAACGCAGGAAAAACGGTCGAAGGTAGGAAGCGGCTATTGGGGCGAAAATGCTTTACGGTCGGGCGCTTTTGAAAAGTTTGTGAAAGTGCCCCCGGTTATTTCCCGAGGAGTTCACTAATAGCACTTTTAAGATTTCGGAAGCGCACCGGCTTTGCCAGAAACGTGGCATTCTCGATTTTTTCGACGTCTTCTTTGATCCCGATATTGCCCGAAACCACTACTGTCGGAAGAATTGACCCAACATGATCCCGGGTCATGGAAATCAGCGAAATGCCGTCTATGTCGGGAAGGTGATAGTCTGTCACCAGAAGGTCCACGTGCTGGTTGTCTCGCAATGCTCGAAGCATGCTCTCGGCATCGGGGAAATACTTAAGTCGCATCCCGATCGAGCGGAATAGTTTCTCCCAGACAAACCCCAGTTCTTCGCCGTCCTCTACCAGAAATGCTATCGGCTGCTCACTCATAGCTTCTCCTTGTCAATGGGCAGTGCGATTTCAAAACAGGTGTTTTCGTATTTCTGGTTCACCCTGAGTTCTCCTCCCCAGCCCGCTACAATCGAACTGCTTAACGCAAGCCCAAGTCCTACACCATCTTTCTTTGTTGTAAAAAATGGACTCATGATTTTATGTGCAAGTGCCGGACTTACTCCGTTTCCACTGTCGATAACCCTTATATATACTTTTTTGCCATCACGCTCGGTCGATATTCTAATCCATCGTTCGCGAAACCGCTTGATTGCATCAGCTGCATTGGTAATCAGATTCACGATGACCTGGATGAATTGAGTATCGTTGACCCTGGTTTGTATCGTAGGGTCTTCCTCGCGAATCATCCGAATTCCTTTGTTGCGGAGATGGAGCTGGCATAAAAGCAGCGACTGTTCTATCAATCCCCCGATCGGATGCTCTGCAACAGCCGGTTTGCCATCCATTTTGGCATAGGAACGAAGACCCCGGATGATTCTGGCTATTTCATCGATCATCTTTTCGACCGACTGAGCGACATCCTTTATTTCCTGCGGTTCGAAACGGTTCTCATCCAAAAAGGAATACAAAAGATCGACATGGCCCTGTACGGCATTGAGTGGAGTATTGATTTCATGGGCGATTCCCGCCGCCATTTGACCCAATGCCGTCAGCTTTGTGGCTTCCATGATCTCATCTTGCCGGGCATCGATCATTTCTTCCTGCCGCTTTCTCTCCGAGACATCGACCAGAAGCATCATCACATACTTCTCGGAGCTTTTCTGTCCGGCTATCACGCTGAACCGTGTGTCGAAAACCATAGGAGACAAATTGCCACGCTCCAGAATGAGCTCCGCATAGGTTCTTTGCCCC
>JBEPYC010000010.1:0-16915 GCA_041641555.1 Chitinivibrionales bacterium
CAGTTCCATTGTTCCCGCACTGCCCCACCTCTTTTCTGTCTTGCTTTTCATGGCAGCCACGACGGCTGCCCACCCTTTTTATCTTGTAAGCTCAGCTCTTCACGTATGGCGTCACAACTCCTTCAAACCCGAACTTTTGGGTTTGAAGGAGTTTCCCATAAAAACATACAAAAAAGTGCGGGTTTGGCATTCGGCCTCCGGGATATGCGTACTTAAGTGCGGGTTTGGAGCACTTCTGTTCATGTCAGCATCCCTGCGATTGGGCTGCGGATTTCGATTATCCTATTAGCTGCGACGTGGGTGTATATCTCGGTTGTTTTTACCGACTTATGACCAAGAAGTTCCTGGATATAGCGTAAATCCACGCCAGCCTCCAGAAGATGAGTGGCAAAACTGTGCCGGAGAGAATGCAGACCGCCCTGCGTGTCGATTTTCAGTTTCCGGCAGTTATCTGTGTATACCTTCTGTATCGACCTTGTTGCAATAGCCTTTCCCGGGGTATGCCCTTCGAACAGGTACGTCCGACCGCATTTTGAGTAGAGGTATGCGCTCAGGTGCGGATGAAGATCCGGGTCGATCATCACTATCCGGTCTTTTTTGCCCTTCCCCTTGCGCACGTATAAGACTTTTCGGTTCAAATCGATATCCACTCGCCGAAGACACTGGATCTCTGACAGCCGAAGGCCACAGCCGTATGCAAGCATTAGCATGAGTCGGTGCTTCGGGTTTCTAAGCGAAGAAATCAGGCGTTGTACGTTTTCTTTTGAGTGCACGCGAGGAAGTGACTTGCCGGTTTTCATCCGGACCAGAATCCCTTGTCCCGGGCGTACCTCCAGCACTTCTTCCAGGAAAAACTTGATCGATGCAGCATGTTGGTTGATTGATTTGGCCGCGAGTTTGCGAACATCATGAAGCCAGATCAGATGTTCTTTGACCGCCAGCTCCCAATCATCGGCGCCGGCGGGAGTCAGACGCTCCACAAAAAGCCGCACCGCCCACTGGTAGTTCTTCAAGGTGTTGCTGCTGTAATCGCGGACCTTGACTTCTTCGCGGAGCTGCCGCAGAAGTTTCTCGGGATCGCTCAAATCAGGCACGTTTTTCGAAGGCCTGGGCTTTTCCGGAGCCCGGGACTCTTCGAGGCCAACATTCTTGCCATACGGTGTTTTTGTATCCCCAAACCGTCGCTGGAAATTGATCAATGGCCGGGATTGCGTATCCGATACTTGACCGGCTTCGGAAGCTGCACGAAACGGAACACCCCGCGCTGCTACTTTTCCGGTCTCCTCAGCAAGTATCTGGAGATGTCCCGAAGATGGTGATATAGTATCGTAAAACGAATACAGTGCCTTCAAATCATCCCTGGTTGCAGTGCGCAGGAATGTGCGCAAACGGTAAGGCCTGATACGCCCCGGGTGATAAGGGTTTTCCGCGAGGTATTGCTCAACTGTTGCACGAAATCTCCGCCCCTGCTCCTGGCTTACACCGGCCTCCTTGATTTTACGTGCAAATCTGCCCAGCCAGAACCGGCGCCATTGCTCGGGATTTTCCGGCCGGTTGTTTTTGTATTCAGGCCTGCCTTCGGAACAGACCATTTTGTGGGGAAATTGCCCGCCCAGCGCGTACTGCGCATCGATGGAGGTATTACTCTTGGCGGCCGCTCTCGCCTCCGCGAATCCGGCTGTCTGAGTTGGGTGCTTCATCCTGCCGCCTTTCCTTGAGGGCCGATACCACACACAGCACAGCAGGGAACCACTTGGTATCGTGCTTACCCTGTCGGTCATTTCTGACAAGGTTGTGTCCTCGTAGCCGCCGACCCGGTTTTAAAAGTGTAAATACTACATGGAAATTACTGATGTCAATGTACAAGGAGGCATGACAGGATTTTCTATTTCTTACCAATAATAGAAGGAATCCCGCCCATTTGCTTTCTACAGCCACATCTGACATGCGGCGTACGAGCGACCTGCGGTGAATCGCTCTCCCCGGCATCAAGGGAGATTGAGCCACGTGCATACACAACATGTGGTAATTTGATAAGAAACCGGGCTGGTCCTGCCGGCTTTTCGGGTACGGCGAAACGATCGTTCCCGTTCCGAAAGAAAAGGTGGTCCGGAGCAATTCCGGGCAGATGGTTATATGCAGTAGCCCCAATGGTACGGGGCAAACTGATTATTGGACCAGCGTGATACTTACAATATTATTTGTGGCACGCAAAGAACACAATCCCTTTTGCTTCGAGCATCATATACGTAAACTCACTTGTTTCTTCCGCCCACATTCGAAAAATCCCTTTCCCCTTGCTCGATTTCCTCGGGGCTCATGTCTCCGGCTCGAAGTCGCTCAGGGTCGAGGGATTCGAGTTTTCGGTAGAATTTCTCACCGACCTCATCCACATCCGGATAGCCGGTTTCTTTGAGCCGAAAAAGCCATGTCTCCGCATGCGCATACGCTCCAAGCTCGGTGTACATCAAAAACACCTTGTACATAGTTCCCAGCGGAAAACCTCCTCCGGACTGCTCCGCGATTTCCCGGGCCTGCGCAAAGTATTCGCTCATATCCAGCTCGGTGTATCCCATGCGTAAAAGTCCATCAAGGTATAACTCGAGCGATTTACGGTACAATGAAGCTATGGTACCCGCCTCCACACCAGCAAGAGATTCAATATCCGCCCACTCCTTCAGCAGCCGCCCCGCGATCAAACACTTCATGCTCCCGGTCGTCCGGTCCTGCGTGAGACCCATCAGTTCACCGATATTTCTGGCAGGAAGCGACCGCAGAAGCCCAAAATCGATACCCAGAACCGAAGCACTCGCCTCATCAATCAACCGCAACGCATCCTCCCCCTCCCCTTCTTCCCGCCGAGCCATCACTCTCGTAAGGAGTTTTCCAATCTGCTCAATCATCCTCAGGATATAATCTTTCTGAATCATAATGGGTCATGCCTTTCAGAATCCGGTATACGCGGCAGAGCCGCAGTAGTGGGGCCACAATGATGCCCGTAGCATCATGCAGATTAAAAATACGATTCATGTCTGCCCGCACTCCGCCTCGCGTTTGCTCCCATTCCTTACGAACCGACCTCAGTTCCCCCTGACGCACAAGCAATGCGGAAATGGCGGCTGCATACCGGGCAGACAACTCTCCCTGCGCTCTATCAAGGCGGTCAAGACACCCGATTCCTCAGCACAAGAAAAGACAGTGGCCCAGTGCGCGCCGGGTAGCACACACCTACCGCGCATCCCACGATCGTAATCGGCACTACCGATTTGCCACTACCGCGGCCCTGCCGCACTTACCCTGAGTATCCCTCGTCGGCTTCTCCTCCCGCACAAGGAAATCCCAACCTTTGTCCTGCCTTTTAATATTTTGCTTGATAGCAAGCTTTGGGACAGCTCTCTTTTTCTTTTACCCCGGGGAGGCCGCATGGATTCACCGTTTGTGGGAGTATTCTCGATCGGACAGACACTCGATCGCGGGATCAGACTTTACAAAACCGCCCTCGCGAAAGTCATCGTTTTCCTCGTTGTGCCGTCTCTGTTCGGACTCTACCTGATGCCCAGGGCCATGAATCCCAACCCCCAAAACCCGCTCGCGTTATTCGGTCCCGCGTACTTCATCAGCCTTTTTCTCGGGTTGTATGTCTGGATCGTAACCACACGCTACATCTATCACCTGAGCCTCGGTGAGGAAATGAGTGTCGGTGATATCCTGAAATTGGCCGGTCCCAAGGATCTTCTGTTTATCCTCACCTACATTACAGCTACTATTGTAATGATCCTTTCCATGCTCGCACTGGTTATCCCCTTTGTGTACCTTCTCAACCTCGTATCTATCATAATGATCGTTGCCGTCGTGGAACGTACGTACTTTTTCGGATGGCTGCCCCGGGCGTTCAAGCTGACCAGGGGCCGATGGTGGAAAACCTTTGTCATTAACGTGGTCACCTTCATTATCTTTTTCATTCCCTTGATCGTCGCAATGAGCATCTGGGGATCCGCCGCAGCAGGATCGACCGTTGCGGCAATGGAGAGCATGGCCGAAGGCGGCACGATGACTTCGCACCTCAACCCTTTGGCCTATGTCGGCGCCGCAATTTACGTTGTGACTGTATCACTTCTCACCCCGCTCCTGATAACAATCAATATCGTCCACTACAACAGCCTGCGCTCGGAAAAAGAGAACGTCGATATTGAAAAGCAGCTCGATGGACTCCAAGCGCAGCCTTCCTGATATGAAACCGACCCTTCTTGCCTGCTTGTTTGCACTGACTCTTGCCCGGGGAGTCCCTGCCGGTCGATGCGATGCGGTGCGGGGCGCGGTGATTCGCACCGTTACCGCGTCACTTGACAGCCCCTGCACCGTTGCCGGTGCCGTTCGCTCGGATACCGGCTGCATTCACCCGCTGCAAAGCTATTTCGCCCGGACCGACACCTCAGAATACCGGCACTGGGACTCCTCCGATTGTGCTCGGGCCAAAACGGCCCTCCTGACATTTCGCCATTTCTCGGGCATTTCATCCCAACCGAATCAGAAACTGCTTGCGTCGCATAGTGCATACCTCACGCTCCTTCGCAAGCCGCCAGAGCAAAAACAAGCCCCCTGGATTGTCCGCAAACTCAGCGAGTTATGGATTATTTTCAAAGAAAACGTACTCGCTCCCCTGTTTGCCTCCGTTCGCGAACCACTCAGTAAATTAAACCCTGTCTGGCGCATCATTGTGTTGATCCTTGTCGCCTTTGGTGTGCTGGCCATTGTCGTGTTTTCTACGAAATTCCTTGCACGTTTCTATCCCGAAAGCGACTATCGCCAAGACACAGGACATGCTGGAGCAACCCGGGCGACTCCCGCGGAATGGCTCAACCGCGCTCACAATGCAGCATCGGGGAAAAACTACCCGCAAAGCGTCGATTTTCTCTACCGATGGCTCGTCTCGTTCATGTCCACCCGCGGCATTGTCAGGCGCCACGAATGGTGGACGAACCGTCAGTTCCTCTCCCTCATCCGGCACCGCAGCCCTGGACGCGTTTCGGTGGCCGAGGGCATTGTCAGGCTGTACGAAGACACCTTCTACGGGCACCGAAGCCCCAGTGAGCAGGCAATCACCTCTCTGCTTTCCGAAACTCCGACAAAAGGGAGTTCGGCATGAACTACTTCCGCACAGCCCTGCGGTTTATCCGCGACCATAAAATGTTTGTCGGCTTTTTTACCGCCGCACTGGTGCTCAATACCTGGCTCGTGTTACATCAGGCTACAGGCAATACCGAATTTATCACCAGCTCGACTCACGACCGCGGACCACTGGGCACCTATGCGTTTTATGCACACCTGGAACGCTTTGGTACTTCAGTCAAGCGAATAAAGCTTCCGCTCTACCGGGAACTCGATGCAACCCGGCAGGCCGGACGGACCCTTCTCATGCTCAATCCCCGCTTTCCACCGAACGCCTGGGAATGGGAAAAAATCATGGACTGGGTCCGTGCCGGTAACCGCCTGATTACTACCGGGACAACCGGTCCGAACCCTTCGTTTTTTCAGCCACGCGAATTCACCCTCAGAACCACCCGCAAATCACCATCGGAGCTGCAGGTGCTTCTTCCCCTCGATGCAACGGGGACAACGGGGCAGACACTGAACCCTCACCCTCACCTCGGCCTGCTTCACTTTTTTGGCTCCATGTACCAGGATGCCGATTCGGTGAACCTGCGGCATTTCCTGCGTCTTCCCCCCGACATGTTCCCATTTGTTGCCATGGGTAAGCATACCATTGCGGCTAAAAGACGTGTGGGCGACGGCGAGTGGGTTCTTTTTACCCCATTCAATGTGTTTTCCAACACCATGCTTCGCGACACAACCTGGTATGCGTTCGCGACAAAGCTTCTGACAGGCTCCGCCCGATACGGCAAAACGCTTCTGTTCGATGAGTACCATAACGGGTACCGCGCGACACAGAGCCTCTGGCAGCTCCTGGAATACTATGGTTTTACATCGGGAATCATTTACCTATCGGTCCTGGGCCTCGTATTTCTGTTCTGGCAGGGGGTACGCATCATGTCCCCACGCCCTCTCCAGCCGGGATTCTCGCGTGATGTCATTCCGGGTATCCGCTCGATGAGTGCGGTGCTGTACCGGTATCGTGCCTGGAATGGCCTGATCAGGCGCGAACTCAATCATATCCGCACAACGCTATTCGGGCGCGCCGCACCCGAGAATCAGCCCAATGCAAACGACATAATCCACCAGTTCCGGGCTCGTGGGGGATCAGTACCGGAGCATATCGGTACCGAGCAGGAGATCCAACAATCCATTGCGCGAGTGTACGCGGGCGATAACCTCGACAAACGCTCAGCACTCTCGGTTCTCAATGCAATTGCATGTATCAGAAAGGATTTGAAACTGTGAATCCAGCAAGCCTGCTTTTCGAACGGGTAAATCAGGAAGTCGGGAAGGCCGTTGTTGGCAAAGACGATGCCAGGGCGATCGTATTTGCCACAATTCTTGCCCGGGGGCACGTGCTCCTCGAAGGCGTTCCCGGGGTGGCAAAAACCTTACTGGCTCGGGCCTTTGCCCGTGCACTCCACCTTCATTTCCGGCGCGTGCAGTTCACGCCCGACCTGATGCCCTCGGATATCGTGGGAACAGCAGTCTTCAACCAGGGAACTTCGGCGTTTGAGTTTGTCGCCGGCCCGGTCTTCACCGACTTTCTCCTTGCCGATGAAATCAACAGGGCGCCGGCCAAGACCCAGGCAGCGCTTCTTGAGGCAATGGAAGAGCGGCAGGCGTCAGTCGATAATGCCACCTACGCTCTTCCCGATAATTTCGTCGTGTTCGCCACCCAGAATCCGGTTGAGTTCGAAGGTACCTACACGCTGCCGGAGGCACAGCTCGATCGGTTCATGGTGAGAATTACCATGGGATACCCCAGCCCCGAAGAAGAGGAGCGGATCCTGAGCAATCCGGTCGAATCGGCATCCGACCCCACATGGAATATCCAGCCGGTCGAAGACCTCGCGGCGGGACTCGAGCAGGCACGCGGGTTTGTATCTCAGGTAACGGTGGATCAGAGGGTGATCAGATATGTGCGGGAGCTTGTTCAGGCAACTCGCACGACCGATGAATTGCTGCTTGGGAATTCACCCCGTTCGGCTCAGATGCTGCTCCGTCTGGCTCGCGCGTATGCAGCACTTTTAGGATACGACTATGTCACACCCGACCACATCCGGGAACTCGCTCCCGCGGTTCTTCCGCACAGATGGATACTCAAGCCCGAAGCCGAAATTCAGCAGACACCCGCCGAGAACATTCTTCGTACTCTCTTTGCAACTGTGAAAGTCCCTGAATAACCGGATCGGTACCGTCAATATATGCGTTTTGTCATCACACCACGCGGATTCATACTCCCGACGATCGCCGGTCTGATTCTTCTATTTCAGCACTGGGTTCCGGGTGCACGGGCCTTGAGTATCGGGCTCAACATTGCCGCCCTCGTCATACTCGCTCTGGACTATTTTTCGCTGCCCGGCCCTCAGGCATTCTCCGCGACACGCCTTCTTCCCGATAAGTTCTTTCACCAGGTTCCCGCCCAGATCGGTATTCGGCTCGCAATCACGACATCGATCCCGATCAGAATGAAGCTTCTCGACCGCCCGCCACTAAAATCCAGGCATGAACCGGTCCATTTCAGCACCACCGCCCCCCGCGGAGGCGGCGAAACCGTTGTCCGCTACGAAATGACCCCGCAGATTCGAGGTCCCCTCTCATTTGGGAAACTCGGCATCCGGCTTTCCTCCAGCCTCGGCCTTGTCGCCCGTCAGTTCACCCTTGATCTTGGCACGACCGTCCAGGTGTTCCCCCGATTCCCGGCCTGGAGCGAAGGACTGCAGTCGCGTTTCTATTTTGCACAGGTCGACGGACGTATGAGTAGAACGTACGGAGCGGGAAGGGAATTTCATCAGATGAGAGAGTACCGGCGGGGTGATGATATCCGCAGCATTCACTGGAAACGTTCGGCGCGAAGTGGAAAGTTGATAGTCAAGGAATTTCTTCCCGAGAAAGGACAGAATGTCTTTCTTATGATCGATGGCGGACGGCTGATGATGGCGGAAACCAAAGGTCGCTCGAAAGTCGACTGGGCGGTTGCATCGGCCATTGCACTGGCACGCGAAGCTCTCGGACAGCGGGATTCCGTTGGCGTAGCCGGCTTTGCCAACCAGATCCACTCCTACGCACTTCCCTCCAACGGCAAGCCCCAGCTCTCCTCACTGGTACGAACGATCTACGATTTCCAGCCACAATTCATCGAACCCGACTACCAATACGTATTTCAGTGGGCCTACCGGGTACTCAAACAGCGCTGTATCATTATTGTCTACACCGACTTTGCCGATCCGGGACTTTCCTCCGAGCTGGCGGCGCAAATGCGCTTTCTACGGCGCAAACACCGGATTATCTGCTGTGCAATTGGTAATGCCGGCATGCAGAACCTCGGTTTTCGTACTACAGACACTCTCAGAGATGCACTGTTTTCCGCGGTCGTCCGGGAAAGCATGGACAACCGCTCCCAGGTGATGCACCAGCTTTCCCGGGCAGGAATCGATGTAGTCGATGTGGCTCCGACAGAACTCTCCGCAGCAACACTCAATGCCTATGCACGGGCTCGATGGAAATCCTGAGTCGGCACGGACACCCTGTCAATTGCTCATGCGAATTGAAGGAAATGCTTCGTGGCGTGCGTCTTCTTTTCTTCGCTTCAGGTGGTAAAAGGTGGGAATTCCAAGGTACAGAACAAGAAAGACGGCACTGGCGGCAATGATCAGGATTCGTCCGGCTCGGGATAGCTCCAGCGGTGTCACATAGCCTTCGAGAATACCCGCGATAACAAACACCGGGACCATAATCGCACATATCTGAAAGGCTTCCACACCGAATTTGTAAACGGCTTCTCCCCGCCGGAGATCTCCGGGGCGGAACAGTGCCTGTCCGAGCCGAAGACCGGCGGCGCCGGCCACGACAATCGCAAACAGCTCCAGCGTCCCGTGAATGAGTACCGTGGTGGTAAAATCAAAAAGGAGCCCATGGTTCCCGAAAACCGCTGCTATGCTTCCGAGCATGAGTCCGTTGTACAGTAAAATGAAAAAGGTCCCAAGCCCATAGAATGCACCGAACGCAAACGCAGTGAACGCCACCTTGATATTATTGGCCATTATGAACCCACTCATTGCATACTTCAGCCCTGATTCGTAAACGGCAAACGGCTTACCCTTTTCGATATTTTCAAGGGTCATGAAAACATACCGGTCACCGGCTATAGCGTTTGCGGCATAGGGATCGAGCACCGTGAGAAAATATCCGAACAGGGCGGCGCCACCAAAAACTGCCAGCGAGACCAGAAAAAGACGGGAGAGCTTGAGGATGGTAGCGGGTAAGGTGTAAGAGAAGAATCGGCGAATACGGTTGAGATCGCCCTCCTGATGAGCGGCCACGATACTGAGTACCCTGACCACTAAGGAGCTGAGCTGAGAGACCAGTGGATCGGAGGGATAATGAGACTGCGCAAGCGAGAGATCGGCCATCGTTCGCCGGTAGTTGTGCATGAGCGAAACCACCTGCCGATCATCCAGACGCGGTCGACGGACACCCGAGATTTTTCGGGCCGTTTTCTCCAGCTCAAGCCAGGTCTCTTTCCGATCGTTAATGAAATCGATTGTTTTCATAGTATATTGTGTGTACAGTCATTGACTTTCAGTGGTAAAATATAACAATCCGCTCACGGCAGAGCTTTATGAACGCAGATGGATTCATACGGTTTCAGAGCACCGAACTGGTGTTTCTCGAAAATGAACTGGCCAACCTCGGGAGCCGGGCACTGGCTTTCGTGGTTGACATGGCTATTCGCATGGTAGTCATTGTGGTGATGCTGATTGCAATCGGATGGGCCAGGTTGACCGAATCCGGTTTCACCCCACTGGCAATGACGCTCGTGTCGCTGGTATACCTGAGCTACCACATTGTGTTCGAAAGCACTCTCGACGGCAAAACGCCGGGCAAATCATTTGCAGGTGTGCGAGTGATCAAAAGCGATGGAACCCGGTTGTCTTTGCTCGATGTTGTTATACGGAATGTACTCAGAATCGTCGATATCCTCCCCTTTGGCTACATCCTCGGTATGGTGCTGGTGTTTTTCGATCCCTCCAATCGTAGAATGGGAGACCTTGTTGCCCATACGGTGGTTATCCATGACCGGCCAACCCGCCAATCGATGGAAGCGTTTCTGGAGAATCGGCTGATGAGCGCCGCGCCGAACAAGTCCATTATCATCACCGGCATAGGACGACTCACCCCGGAAGAACGCGACGTTGCCAAAAAGCTCTATGCCCGTATGGGCTCCATCGATGAAAGCGGCAAGGAGCGTATTCTCAAGAGATTTACCGAAACCTACTCCCGCAAACTGACTTTCAAGGGCTCGGAAGATCCCGAAGTACTCCTCTACGAGTTGTATAAACGGATTTAGGACTCTTTGGCTGGACGAAAGAATCCCTGGTCTGCATTTCCAGATCTTCGCTATTATCGTATGACGCTTTCCGGATTCCCTGAAAAAGCCCCCTTACCGCGCATTCCGAACTCTCGAAAAGCTCTGATTTCCTTTCATTGCCGGTTAAAGTGCTCCCTTGTTTCGTCGATAACAATAACAGAAATGCCCGTATCAGTTCACCTTCGAAACCGGAAAGGAGGCTCAGAATCGACGAAGGCAGCGATGTAACTCACTGAAAATTCAGTAGTTACCAAGTATTTCACTTGATTGGCAAGGATGCCATCAGTACGCAGAGTAACAAGGAGGTTCTCCATGCGTATCAATCACAACATTTCCTCAATGATTACTCAGGGTTCGCTGTTCAAAGTGAACCGCGACATGAGTAAAAATCTCGAAAGACTGTCGACCGGTCTACGTATCAATCGTGCAAGTGATGACGCTGCGGGTTTGGGTGTATCGGAAAACCTGCGCACCCAGGTTAGAGGCACCGGCCAGGCAATGCGAAATGCCCAGGATGGTATCGCGGCTATCACCATTGCTGAAGGAGCGGCGAATGAAATCTCCGGCATCCTTCAACGTATGCGCGAATTGGCCATTCAAACGGCCAACGATACCTTGACCAGTACCGAACGGGCATATGCCGATGCCGAATTCCAGCATCTGGATGACGAAATCGATCGTATCGCCCGGGTCACCAACTCTAACGGCATGGATCTCCTTTCCAGCACCGCAGGCCGGTTCGGCCACTCGACATCCTCCGGTGACGGGTCGGTTCTGTGGGTCGATGCCAACAATACCGTTGGTACCGACAGCATCACTGTGTCGATTGCAACATTGACTTCATCGGGCCTGAGCATCAACAGTCTCTCTTTGACTGCTCAGGACTCCTCGGTCAGTGCGGTCTCGGCACTCGATGGTGCTATCGACAGTGTCAATGGCATGCGCTCCAACATGGGAGCGTACGTCAATCGGCTCGAACACGCGATTAACAACCTGTTGATTTCAAACACCAACCAGCAGGCAGCCGAATCGCTGATCCGCGATGTGGATTTCGCGACGGAAACAACCGACTTCACGAAGAACCAGATTCTGACGCAGTCGGGTACTGCCATGCTGTCACAGGCGAATATGAAACCTCAGAGCGTGTTGAGTCTTCTCGGGTAGCCTGCACAGCAATCCCGAAAAACGCAAAAGAGGCGGACAGGGTTTGTCCGCCTCTTTTTTTTAAAGAAATGATGCTGCCTGCACAGCGCGTCCGACATGGGAGTCACGCTTATAAACAGATCATTGGCAATCCTGACACATCAGAAATCGATCAGTTCGACATCGAACACAAGCGTGGCATTGGGTGGTATCACCCCACCCGCACCGCGCTGACCATAGGCAAGCTCAGGCGGAACCACTATGGTTCGTTTCTCGCCTTTTTTCATATCAAGAAATACTTCATCCCACCCCGGAATGACCATTCCTGTACCTACCCGAAAAGAAAATGCACCACGGCCAACGGAGCTGTCGAATTTCGTTCCATCGGTAAGCCATCCCGTGTAGTGTGCCCGCACAGTCGTACCTTTTTTCGGCTTCGGCCCGGAGCCTTCTTTGGTAACCACGTACTTTATGCCCGATTCGGTTTCCTTGGCATTCTCCATCTTCTCCTCGAGCATTTTCGCAAAGGCGTCTTTCTGCTCTTTCTGCTCCTGGTTCGCCTTTTCTTCAATCTGCTTTCTCATAGCATCGAAGGCAACCTGATCGGCTTGGAAATCCTTTGCCGCAGCCCCCACACGCACGATTTCGACTTCCTCTATCTTATCACCCTGCGAAATATCGTTTACCACGTCCATACCTTCGATCACATGACCAAACACCGAGTGGCGATCATCCAGGTGCGGTGTCGCTCGGTGGGTAATGAAAAATTGACTTCCGTTGGTACCCGGACCGGAATTCGCCATCGAGAGCACACCTGGTTTGTCGTGACGGAGCGAAGGATCGAATTCATCGGGAAATGTGTAGCCCGGACCGCCGGTACCGTTTCCCCGCGGATCGCCGCCTTGAATAACGAAATTGGGAACGACCCGGTGGAACCGAAGTCCATCGTAGTAAGGTTCACCTTTATCCCGGAAGGTATTCTCGATCTTCCCTTCAGCCAGCCCCACGAAATTCGCGACGGTCATAGGTGCCTTCTCGAATTCAAGCTGCGCCACGATCGTGCCCTTGGTGGTCGTTATCTCCGCATAAAGTCCATCGGAATACTTCGCCGAGGAACATGACGCCAAAGCCGCCATCAGACTCAGTACCAGAATTTGTTTCACTCGTTCCTCCCTGTACCGGCACATGCCGGAGTTAAAATGAACTGGTGCCGATATCGCAAGATCGGCCGGTTTTATTGATCAAAAATCAATGCTGCCCCAGGGACTTCCAGATCAACGGATCCGCCCTGACCCTGAAGCAATCAATCCCACTGAATCGTGGGTACATCACCATCGAGACTGTCGGGATCTTCCCGCGCCGCCTTGAACTTTTCCTCTAACTCAGCCTTTCGTCGAGCCTCTTCTTCCTTTGCCTTTTTCATGCGATCGTCCCATTGGCCCGCGGCTTCCTTGCGCTCCTTCATGAAACGGTCGAAATCGGCTTTCTGATGATCCACAGAGCGGTGATCAACAACTTTGCCGTTAGAAGGATCGATCCAGAGTTGCCCCTTGCACATGGGACATTTAATTTCCATCAGGCTCATACATCTCTCCCCTCAGCTGTCCTGATCATGAACCATGGAGACGACCCCGGGTCACCAACGGTCTTCCACTCCGCCAGGTCTCCATGACTTTCCGCGTAACGTATGTTCTCAAAAGTAGGATTTCGGACACTCGGCTAAAAAATTACACCAAGCCGTCCTCGAGCTGCAAGATCAGCGCATCTGTAGCTTTTCCTTAAACGCTATAGCGCAAGCTGCAGGTAAAATATTATTTCTATACACTGACACAGCGTCTTGTTCTCCATATACTATACGTAATCTTGATCTAAGCATAGGGCACGTTGTTTTCAGACCTGACGCCTCAGACACACCTGCGCCCGGCGCATTCCTGCTATTTGTCGCAGTTTTCCGACAGAATGGTGCCAGCTCTGGTCCCGAGAAATGCAACGCATGAGGAGAAACCCGCTTGAAACCGGCTGCTATGACTAACTCAAACATCGACTCAAAAACTGCTGAACTCCCATTCGAGGGCTTCGAATGCATGGTGCGCAAGCCTCTGGAGAAGAAGGACCCGATCTCATTCAATCGGATTAAAAGAATCTTTCTGGATATCCCTACCCGCGAATCAGGTCCCTTTCGAATGCTCCTTCTCCGCCTCACCGGCAAAACTCTCCGGGAGGAAGAAGCCAGGAGCAAGTGGCTGCAGATACTTGCCCACAAAGAAGAAATGGAAAGTAAGCTCGAACGGATCGTGGGAATTCAGACCGCAGCTGTCGACTATTTCGAACTACTGGCAAATCCCAGAGAACCTCTGAGATCCCCAAGGAAGATGAACTACCGGGATCTGGATCCTAACCGTAACGAACGTGCCCAGGAATCCACCTCCGAGAAAACTTATTCTTCCGGATTCCATATCGAACGCCTCCGCGAAGAGATGCATCGGGCCAGACGATACAAACATGCCTTGTCGTCGATAATGCTGGATATCGATTATTTCCATACCGTGAATGAATCGCTTTCTTCCGAAGCTGGAGACAGAGTTCTCTCCGCTGTTGTTGAAATCGTCAGAAAAACGATCCGCACGGTGGATATTCTCGCACGCTATTCAGGTGACCGGTTCCTCATCATCCTGCCCAATACGAATAAAAGAGAAGCAATAGAGCTGGCCGAGCGCATTCGCCGGAGCATTCGCGCCAGAACAAAAAAAATTCCGGGGCTCTCTGATGGGGTAACGGCAACCGCGGCCGTGAACCAGTTCGGGCCATCGGGCAGCTCCATGGAGTTTCTAAAACTGCTCGAAGGTCAGCTTCTGCGCGGCAAGCAGGTGAAACGGGATGCCGTGTACGCCGCGTAACCGCTTAAATAAACGGCCCAAATACCTGTCTTTCGTTGGAACGGATCGTACATGTTATATATATTAACTAGGTGATTTTCCTTACCTATTGAAGCCACGAAGGGGAAGATGCACGTATGGACATTGCCGGAAGGACCAGCAACGGGTTTCATATTATCGATGTAGTAGGAAAGATCGACCGGCTGAAGGACTCTATTGTTCTGAAGTCCTATTTCAACACGCTCATGGAAAAGGACGTCTCGAAGGTAGCGATGAACCTCACCGGGGTTACCTACCTGGACAGTGGTGCGCTCAATGTTTTAATCTATTGCAACAACACCCTCCGGAAAAAAGAAGGAATGTTGGTGCTGATTGAGCCCAACGAGTATGTACGAGATGTTCTTGAAGTGGTTGGACTGCACAAGTTGGTGAAGATTTACGACAAAGAAGAGGAGTTCGAGCATGACACGAAAACCTCGTAGCGGTTTGAAGGTTCTTCGCACAAAGAGCCGGTTTGGTGTATACGCGGCAGTGTTCTCAGCGATTGCAGTTGCCGTTGTGACATTCAGCGGGTGCGCCTCGCAGCAGGCCGTCGTTAAGCCGTCCATACACGAAATCGATGCCTACATCCAGAAGCATCCGGATCTGCCCGAACTCGATAAAGCCTGTATCTACGATGGAAGATTCGAAGTAGGCCTTAGACAATCCACCGTTGAGTTCCTTCTCGGCGACCCCAAGAAGGTCGAAATCGTGCACCAGCCATGGGCCGTTCAGGAAAACTGGCTCTACACAAAAGGCGGCAAAAAAGTCTTCATCATGGAAGACGATCACGTGGTGGGCATTCTCGAAGAATAACCAGTTACGAGTGAGAAATGAGGAGATCTGCGCCTGCCGGCACTCCTCACTCCTCACTCCTCACTCCTCACTCCTCACTCCTCACTCCTCACTCCTCACTCCTCACTCCTCACTCCTCTTCACTCTCCATCATCCGTCTCTTGCGGCCGGTGCGTATCCTGTTTATCACGTATCCGATCAGAAAAAGCACAACGATACCAACCCAGAGCAGGTAACTGTTGGCAAACAGATAAATCAGCCGATATCGCCGGGAAATGCGTTTTTGAATCAGCCGCGAAAACTCCCCTTCATTCACCGCCAGAACCTCATCTACGCCCTTCCAGAAATTACCCGCCCGTGATGCTTCGGTGAGAATCGCAGGCAGCACATCCATTCCGTATTCTTCTATCAGAAAACCAACCGCCACCTGACTTTGTGAATAGGCTAACGCGGCTTTCTGTTGCGAAAAGGTATTGACGGTCTCGATCGTATCCAGCGGAAGAAGGGAATTGCCGAAGACAGCCAGGGCCAAAGATATCTGCTGCCCGAACCGCACCTGCCCGGCCGTGGTCATCGCCACTCCTTCGTGAAACCATCGGGGGATTGCCAAATCAGGGTATGCACGAGACAAGACGATATGGGACAGCTCGTGACGAGTTACCTGTGCGGAACTGAGATTGAGCGCAAACTGTCCATCGGTGTACACGACAATCAGATCGGTTCCGATCGCCCCACCACCGCCCCACTCCGGAAGCCGGTATTCGTCTTCTTCGCAGAGCCCGCCCGAGCAAAACCTGACGATCAGTTTCGATCGGTCGATTTGTGTCTGGGGTGCCAGAAGGCGCCACAGGCGAGTGTAGGTACTCTGAAGCGACTGGGCGGAGATCGCCTCAGGAGCGAAACCCTGGATCTGGATAAACGAAGAGCCACCACTATGCTTCTCCTGCGCATAGAGAGCAGGAAGAAGCAGCAGAAGGACCAGCGCAAGCCCTCTCGTACATACAAAAAGGGAAGAATTCACTGAATTCTCCCCTTTCATAGTAGCACTTGGCCTCCGACTGCTCAGTTGGAGGACGATTCCTCGGAGGGCTTTTTGGATGATTGCTCGTCCTGCATGAGGTCATCAAGTTCTTCGGTGTCTCCCAGAGAAGAGATTGCACCCTCATCAATATGCAGATCATCCCGGTTATCGATATGGTCCACACCACCATCACGGATCCACAACACCCGGTCGGAGTTCTTGAGCATTTTGTGGTCATGGGTGGCGGTAATGATCGTCACTCCGTGGGTAAGGGAGAGCTCTTTGAGGATGTTGATAATATCGGCACCGGTCTTGAAATCAAGGTTTGCCGTAGGCTCATCGGCCAGAATAATCGAAGGCTCGTTGACCAGCGCACGCGCGATAGCGACACGTTGCTGCTGACCCCCACTTAGAAGCGGCGCAGGCCGATCTTCTAGCCCAAACAGCTCAACGTCCTCGAGCACCTGGTGCGTCCGCTGTCGGATCTCTTCCCGTTTGTGCGACCACCGAGCG
>JBEPYC010000010.1:16925-21861 GCA_041641555.1 Chitinivibrionales bacterium
ACACGTTGCTGCTGACCTCCCGACATTTCATCAGGTCGGTGATCCAGCCGGTTACCCAACCCCACCTGCTCCAGGCATTTCCGTGCGGCCTCCTCGGCTTCTTCATCGCTGGCCCCCGTGTACACCTTTGCCAGGGAAACATTCTTCAGAGCCGTGAGAGAAGGAAGCAGATTGTAGGATTGGAAAACATACCCGATGTAGTTACACCTTACATACGCCAGCTGCCGGCTGGAAAGCTTGGTGAGATCAAGTGGTCCAATCTGCACAGTGCCCGAAGTCGGAGTGTCCAGGGCACCGATCATATTGAAAAGTGTACTCTTTCCGGATCCCGACGGGCCCATGATAGAAAGGTACTCACCGGAGAAAATCTCGACATTGATATTGCGCAGCGCATGAACCTCCCCCTTGCGGAAGCGGAACACTTTCGAGACATTCTTTACAAGAATAAGACTGTCGCCGCGTGAGATTTCGCCGCTGGTGGGTTTCATCGATTTGGTTTCGCTCATCTACAGAATCCCTCGATTTGCATTAGAAAGGTAGTGTGATCACACTCTTGATCAGGAAGTTGATTCCGATACAGAACGTCGTCAGAAGACCCGTCCCGCAGCTGAATCCGGCAAAGACAACCGGCACATACTGCCGCCACCTGAGGCCCATCCGTTTTTGGAAGTAATACCTTCCGATCAGCGCCCCGATAAACTGTGGGGCAATTGCGTGCGGCAGTGTCTGACCCAGTCCCTTGATGAGTCCGTACGAAAGGAATACCGGCAGTCCAAGAAGGGTCGAACCGATGAACATAAGTACCCCGAAAAACAGGCCAAGGAAGATATATATCGGCTTGAATGCTTTCTCAAACAGTGAATATCCGCCCATTGTAGCCGTGTAAAAGATACTCCGGTTCTCGGCATTCACTTCCCACATCTCCTGCGCATAGGGGAATTGCGGCCCTGGAATCGGGCCCAGTCCCCAGATAAAGTTGGCAAAGAACAGACTGGTGACAAGCACGATCGGAATAAGAAACAGAATCGCCTTCCACTTACTCCAGAATTTCGTACCGATCAGCTCCGCTTTCCGGTATTCGACCGTCGCCCTCCCGTAGTTATCGATTGGTAAGGGAAGGAACCAGACGGCAACTCCCTGATACCCCGAGAGGATAAACGCCGCCTCCCTGATCATCGGAATATTCACCACCTGACCCGCAATACCCTCAAGACGGGCGGTAGCGTAACTGAGCAGCGGAGTATACACGAATCCGAAAAAGAGCATGACGATAAACACGCCGGGCCATTGCCGAAAATCTATCAGAAGATGAGCCACGAAAATGTACATGCAGGTACTGAACAGATAAACCGCGATTACGTAAAGAAATTTTATATCCCCACGACCTTCCGGTATCGTCTGATCGAGGCTAACGTCTTTATTCCCGTTGGCGGGCATCTTTTCTTTGCTTTTCTTGACCGCTTTAACAACCGAAAACATACCGGCCACGACGATAGCAAAAGAAATACCCACGGTAAAGCTCATGTAGAAGTCGATATTGTTCTTCACAAGCGTTGTCGGCGTGGCATCACCGGGGGCCCAGAGCCGAAGAATACCGAATTGGTAAAGAATCGGATTGGCCACAAACGTTATCAGTAACCCGATAAAACTTCCCAAGACCGCGAAGAACGGAAAGATCATGCCCAGAATCACATTTGTGAGGTCAAAACTCACTCCAGTAGCGACCGCACGAAGCCAGACAAAGTCTCCGGTATATTGTGTATAATCAACCCATGGAATTGGAAAGATCATAATCGGACGATCCAACAGTGCTCCCGTAATCGTGGGCAAGCCCATATACAGGAAACCGAATACCAGACCGATCGCGCCACCTATCGAAAACACTCGCCAACGCCATGAAGCCTTGCTTTCTTCGCCTTTCTTTCCTCCCGATTCTTCAGCACCACTCTCCTCATCCTGCTCCTCGCTGAGAGCCATGATTCCTTGGGCACCTGGAACGGCCATAGGAAACGGAAGTTTTTCGATGTCACTGGCAATTCGAAAGAGTCCGTAACCAAGAATCGTGTTGTTCAACCGGCTCATGAACGTGGTGAAGACCACCAGCAAAAGGGGCACAACCCAGGCGGGATGCAGAAGGGTTCTGCGAGCCAATACGTCGGGATCCGTCGGAGCAAACCAGTCGGGTACAAGCTCTGCAATACCATGGGCCTGAGCGGCATTGGACTGAACGAAGAACTGACGCCACAGCACCCCTTCAAACGGCATGAGCATGGCCATACCTGCGATGAAGAAGATGATGTACATCTCGGCTCTTCGAAGTGTCTTATTGGCACGCCGGGCGACTTCGATAAAAAGAATGAGGGTGGTCCACTGCGCCGCGGGGGCAATATTGATAGGCCCCACCAGCAGGTGCATGTACAGCGAACCCGGCACCATCATAAATGCCACAAAGAGCGCACCGAAAAACGCAGGCCACGTGAAACCTTCTTCGAAGGTCGAAGGCGGCTGCATTAACGACCGAAACTCTTCGAGTTCCTTATCTTGCTTTTGTTTTCTCGTGTTCGGCGGTCCCAATGGGTTGGGATTGGGCGTAACCCCTCCACCGAGTGATTTATCCTTTTCCTTACTCAAGAACCTACCTCCACATTAGGCATTGTCGTTTTTTGCCGCATCTTTTTCCCCAAGAAGCTCCATGGTTTGCATACGATAGTTTTCGATCGCATCCGAAGTAAGGGTTCGCCAGAGCAGGAATTGCCGGCGAAGTTCCTTGAGGAACACTTTATTAGACCGTCTCCAGTCGGAAAGCGATCCACTTCGGTGATCTGCCTTGATAGACACTTCGTCGATACCCGGAATTTCCGAAGGTGTAGCTGTCAATTCGAAATACTGTGAAATACCAAGATCAAACGGCGCGAGGTACACCAGCGAGAAAAGCGTCAGGTTACCGGTTTCCGGATCACGCTTGATCCCTACCTCATGTGCTGAGAAATTGCCCAGCCCCGAATCGCCATGCTCATTGAAATGCTCGGCAAGAAAGCTTACCACACCCGTGATGTCATAGGCAGACACGGTGAAGGGAAATGTCATTTCCAGTACACCATCCTGGGGTACCGGCATCTTCCAGCTTCGCTGCACTCCCGGATTGGCACTCTTTGAGGCCCGCAAGGCGGGGTACACCGATGACAACAGCACTGTTATCATAACCACCACGATCGCGAAGATAGAGTTGGTGGATGAGAAATTGATCGACGGTTGGTTAATCATCCCCAGATCAGCCATATATGATGCCAGAAGCGCAATCGCCTGGGCAAGAAGCTGTCCACCCAGTCCGCCGATTACCGCATACACACCGGCTTCGGCCAGGAACAGAAACCCGACATGACCAGGTGAAAGCCCCAGTGCACTGAATGTGTAAATCTCTTTCTGACGGTCGGTGATACTCCCAAGGAGCGTACCGAAGATGATAAATCCACCCAGGAGAACAGGAATAATCAATGCATACGCCCCCGAGACTTCGGTCAACCGCGAAAAAATCATTCGTTGAATTCCATCACGGGTTTTGGCCCAGACAGGAAGGTTGGCCAGTTCAGCAAATCTCTTACCTTCGTATTCAGGCTCGATTGCCAGGTCCGGGTAAACACTGATTGTATGAAGTGTACCGGTCAATTCCCGCACGAGTGAATCCGAGGCGATCGCCAGTTGGTTTGCATTCAGACGGCTGAAATCGCGCTGTGCCGATTCGCCGCCTCCCTGTACACCACCAACCGTTGATTTTGCTTCCTGTGATGCCCTGTTGTAGTTCTCGTCTCTAAAGTCTACCGGTAGAATCGAGCGGCCATCCAAATGCTTGAGATCCTGAATCTTCCCGACATCGAATGCCCCGGCGAAGAATGCCTTTCGCCCGGAGATATATACCGAGTCACCTCTCTCAAGAGACAGCTGTTCCCGAATCACCAGCGGCAGGAAAATGCCGCCATTTCTGAGGTCGGTTGTCAGTTGATCCAGATTATCGTGCTCCAGCGCACCAGCCAGGCTTTTCCACAGCGGCAGCTCACGAGAGTCCACTCCCATGACGGCATCGACGGTCGAAGCTGCACCGGTTCGCGTCCGGGCGATACCAATCGGCGCTTCTGTCAATCGCGCACGAACTTTCCACCACTGCTCCGCAATAAGCCCATCATCTCCTTCACGCCCCTCGATCAGCTGGGTTATGTCCGGCTGTAAGCGGCTGTAGTCCAGATTGTGGATCAGAAAGGAGGCAGGAATATCACCCGCAGGCGATCCTACGTAAAACGAGCGGACACCCACACTGCTGGTAAGCGACGCAAACACCAGAACGGTGAAGGTCAGCATGATAACGGTGATGCATGTCAGCGCCGTTCTCATCGGACGTCGGCGCATGGTCGACATTCCCATGTTCACCGCTGCAATCATGGTACCCATTCGGGAAATCTCGACATTGTGCATACTGGTGACCTTGCCTTGGAAGGCCATCAGCTCCGTCCGGAATTTGCGCATCATGATGTATATCACCAGACTGGTCAGAACGATGATTGCAAAGGCCAGAAAGACTATCAACGGTGTTGCCGCGATTGAGAACCCGGGATGCATGAAATAAAGCGCAGTGAATGTGAGGGCGAAAAAGAGGATAAAGCCTCCCAACCGTCCGTAAACGGTACTCGCGCAAATCAACAGCCGTTCCAGTCCGAATGCAAACGGAATCGCCAGAAGAAGAAGGATCACGACCGCACGAATGAGGTCATTCATCAGCATCTTCACCGGCTCATAGACCAACCGCGATACCGAGGCACTCTGTGCGTAGTGTGTCTGTTTGTCGGTCAGGTTATCCGCTTTCTCGGCATTTTCCTCAAGCTGCTTCGCCCGGTTGTGCAATACCTCCAGGTCAACATCGGTCACACCTTTGGACCGTACCAGA
>JBEPYC010000010.1:21871-31966 GCA_041641555.1 Chitinivibrionales bacterium
ATAAGCGAACGTCTGTAGAGGAAAACCATTACCATACGGGTTTTTCTCCGAAGCACCCAGAAAGACCGCGCCCAGAGGCTGAAAAACTTTCGCTGCACTCTCCGAGGAATAGCGATGAACATAGAACGAAACGAAGTCTTCAGCGAACCCATAAAATGACTTTTCCTGGCGGAACGGGGCATTCGCCGAAGCCTGCAGCACTTTGGTGTCTGCAGCCGTCTGAAGCTTACCATATAAAGGATATGACACGACATACCCGCGCGCAGGAAAAAGCTTGAGCCGATCGATGTTATTAGAGGTGTTGCGGGTGACAAACGCCGAGACTTCACCGACCGAATCGAACATTGCAGCGATAAGCGACAGGTTTCTCGTCGAGACCTTGAACAGATCCCGGTTCACCCCCGTCAGCTTGAACTTACCGTTCCCATCAACCGGCTCCAGTACAAATCGCCGAAAACCGGGGATTTTGTACTCTGGAAGAGGTTTGAGGTTGTTGTTGGTGATAATAGCATTGAGGCTAACCGGAAAGATCGCAATTAGTGCACCTCGCGCCGGTCTGTTCTCTGCAAGGCTACCCGAAACCATAATATCGGCGGAAAAACCGCTGCTCTTTCCACCTGACCATCGCGGCAATTTTGGCTTCTGAGATATGGAAACATTGTTGAAAGCGGGTGGTAGCGAAGTCGCCTGGATATTGGAGAGCCGATGCAACAGGTGGGTCCCTTGTTTCGCTTGCGCGCGAAGCTTCTGCCAATTGAGATTCTCCAGGTTGTCAGCAGGATGAGCATCACGAAGCCGGGCATCATGATAGGTCATGAATGAAAGGTTATAGTACCCGAAGGTTCCAGCTGCGAAGTTGCTGGCAGTATACATGCCGGGCACATACTCCGAAGTCATCGTAGCATCATTAAGAACATTGCGCTCGATACTTTTGGCCTGCGGCGTTTCATCAAGGGCTTCGCGAATCGCACGCATAACGTGTGCATAGTGGCCCGGATTGTCCCAGGTAGCTTTCCTGACATCACCCACATACGCGGCCTCGGTAAGGTCCCCCACAACCGGGCCCCAGGTCGGCCCGCGATCAGAGAAATTATAGGCAACATGAAGCACAATGTAAGGGTCACCAACACCCTCACGGAGAGTCTTCTCCTGCTCGTCTATTTTAATAGCCTGTTTCAGCTCCATAGTACGATACAGAATATCTTCTTCAGTCTTCTCCTTGAGTTGGCCAATCGTTTCCTCATCCACGCCGACCAGATTGTTCTTGGCAAGCGCTTTCAGCACCATATCCCATCGCGCTACTTCTTTATCACGCGTGTTACGTCGTTCCGTCAAGTCGTTTATACGTACTGCGAATCCGTGATCAATCTCACCGTTGTTTTTCCTGACCTTATCTTCGATTGCCCCGAGGTCGAAGCGAATCTTAGCCAGTATCTGTTTATGATCGTTTCGTGCATTCTCCGCTTTCTCCATAAGCAGCCGCACCAGATCACTGTCGATCGATTCTCTTCCTGCCTCTACCTGGCCCTCCAGTTTTGCAAAGGCACTGTTGAGATACTCGAGCTCTTTCCGATGCTCTTCTTCCAGCTTTTCGGCAAAATTCTCGTCCCTCGTAAGGGCTTCATATACCGCATAAGCACCCTGGTGGTATTGGGTGTGGTTATCGACAAACATGAAGATGATATCCCGCTTGGGCCGATTCGCTTTGAAATACTCGACCGCTTCGAGAACCGCCGCCACATTTGCGGCACTTCGAGCAGACGGCGTTAGATGAGGAACCTCACCATAGGAGTCGAAATGGGCCGAGATAACCAGCGCCTCGCGCTGCCCATCATCCCGAGCAAAGCTTGGATCTGTACCCCTGATCACTCCAACGATATTTCGGCCAACGCTCCGGCGCCACGGTACGGCACTGCGAATGCGAACGTCCTTGTGGTCCTGCTTGAAATCCACCTTCTCTTGAGCTTCAGGGGATGCATAAAAGCGAAGGATATTTGCGGGATTCAGAATGGTCTTTGTCTGCCACGTTGTCGATTCTTTGTCTCCAAGGAATACAACCGCCTTGGCTCCCATACGAAAAGGATTACGCCAGAGTTCACCGCAATCGTAATTCATCACGGCGATTGTGTTATCAAGATCACCCGGCTCTTTCCCCTTCACGTAGCGCATTGGCCCGGTAAGCCCTTCGCCCTTTGTCACCGGCGAGACGGTTATATTCGGTGCAAGTGGGTACAGATCCACCTTTGTCGTACCGACTTCCATCTCGCACCTGAGGCGCTCAGGATAAAACACAGGCATTTCAAGGACGTACAACTCCCCCACACCTCTTTTCCGAAGTGCCTGCTCGATGTAGTTGGCCGTTTCGATTCCCTCAGGAGACCCTGACAGCCGGTGTGGCTTCCGGGCAAGCGCACCAAGATCCGCCATGAAATGCGATCCATCGGCCACTCGGGTGCTTACCTTTTTCGACTGTGCACTGTCTTTGGCCCCGGTATCTCCCTGCTGCGCGCTTGTTATCGAAACAAGCAGGGCTACACTCCAGACCAGTGCCTGCGCTATTCTCATTTGGCACCCCCGATCTGGCCCACACGAACTTTGATATTCGCACGATCTTCCACTTTTTGAATTCTCCCGTCACGAATCCACATCATCCGGTCACATACATCCAGCAGTCTCAGGTCATGGGTTGCGCAGATGATAGTTACGCCCTTTTCCTTGTTGATTTTCCGCATAACTTCCAGGATCTCTCCACCGGTCTTGAGGTCCAGGTTACCGGTTGGCTCGTCGCTGAGTAGAATCTTAGGATTGTTACAAAGCGAGCGGGCAATGGCAACACGCTGTTGCTGTCCACCAGACATTTCGATCGGCCGGTGCGACCAGCGGTCGGCAAGTCCGACAAGTTCCAGTAATTCCATGCCGCGTGAATGCGCTTCCTCAGGCGGAACACCCGCGAACGCCATTGGAACGGTCACGTTCTCTAAAGCTGTCATGTAGCGGATAAGATTGAAGCTCTGGAAAATGTAACCGATTTTACGGCAGCGAAGAAATGCCAGCTCACCGGCATTGAGTTGCGCAATATCGACTTCATCGATAAGCACCCTTCCCTTTGAAGGCGAATCGAGCGCGCCCACCATATTGAAGAAGGTACTCTTTCCAGATCCCGAAGGCCCCAGAATGGCAATAAATTCTCCCCGATAAATTTTAGAGTCGACACCGCGTAGTGCGTACGTAATAGCATCGCCGGCACCATAGCTTTTCACCAGGTCGATCGTCCGTATGATTATTGCCTTCTCGCCGCTCTTGTTTTTCTCTGCAGTTTTTCTCTGATTCATTCGCTTACTCCACTCGCATAGCTTCCATGGGCGCCAGACGCGATGCGGTCCAGGAAGGCCACATGGCTGCCAAGGCAGCGATGATTATTCCGGTTAGGAATGAAATGACTGAAATCAACATAATGTCGCCTACGTGTATTGCCTCGAAAACAAGCCCCCCGTATCCGACCGTACTCCGAAGAAACGCCAGCAGGAGACCAAGCACAACCCCGAGCGCCGATCCAACCAGCCCCTGCGACATCGCTTCGTAGACAAAAAGTTGCATAACGAAGCTATCCATGGCGCCAAGGCATTTCATGGTGGCGATTTCGCTGAATCGCGCTGTAACCGACATCAGCATCGTATTGGTAATACCTACGAGACATACTAAGAAGGAAACCAGGATGAGCCACAGTGTCCGTTGTTCAAGAGAGAAGATTCCTGCACGTTTAACGGGAATTTTGTCCCCAACGACTTTTTGCAATTGTGATGACCTGCGAAACGATTTGGCCAGTTCGAGGATTCTGTCGGTAGACAAGCTCACTCCATTTGCATGCTCAACAAACCAGTCGACCTTGCCTCTGGAATTGGCCCACCGAAGAACTGCACTCACGTTGAGCGCCCCCTTCTTGATGTTCATCTCTCTGGCCAGCCGAGGAGCAAAGCGCTGATCATCCAAAGCCGCGGCAATAGATTCCATGTCTATTTGAGCCTGAGCCTCCCGGCTCAATTTGTTGTACGTCTCGTTTTCTATTGTATAGCCGGAATTTTTCAGCATCGAGAGAAACGATGTTTCTCCCGAGGCAAAAAGCTCGTGGAGCGGCTTTGCGGTAGTAGCTTCTCTGATATGGTTGATCGCTGCCCTCTGCCCTGACTGAATCTCATCGGTGATCGAGGTAAAGAACGGATACTGTTCATTGACAAATGTCCTCAACTCTGCTTTGGATCCAAGAGGCGGTTCGAGATCAAGATTCTCCACTCGCTCAACGAATTCATCGATCCGGTTTGGTTCTGACAGTTTCTCAGCCAGGACAAGCGGATCGGTGTCGGCAATCAGAACCGCTCGAGATGTCTTGGAGATTTTGTCGAAATAAGCGCGATATCCGGAGACGTCCTTGGATATTTCCCTCAGGCGCTCCATCTGTGTGTCCGAAAGCTCTCCCCACTGTTGATACTCGGCGAGCCGTCCGGTATTGTTGGTCTGAACCGCCCTGAGGATATCTGAATGACTATCGGTCGTGGAGAGACGTACCAGCCACGATCCCAGCTGGCGCTGTTTTTTCAACTCACTGTAAGCCGTGTACTCCGTGTCGTAGGAAAGCACACCGTAAAAAAGCACATAGCTGAGGAATGCTACTGCGAGCGAAAGTATCAGAACAGTAATCAACGAACCGGTGATGCGGTAATACATGCCGGCCAGCGAGAGCTGGAATACGCGCCCCGGCCCGAGTTGAACTTGATCTTTTACGCTTATAGGTTTCAAGTTTGTTCTTCCTCCTGATGTCCGACTACAACGATAAGTCCCCGCCTGGTCAGCTGACGAAGAAACTCCATTATGCTCAAGCGTGCCTGATGAAACCGCAAATGATGCTCTTCGGCAAACGCTTCAATTATCTGTTCCATAGTCCGGTTGCCATCGCAGAGCCCCCAGACTTCTTTTCCGACTTTGTCCAGAGCGATCACCCGCTCCTTACTAAGCGGCATAACCCATGAAATCGGAGGTCCCATGTACCATTTCTGACGAATAGGGACATGCACAAGGGCTTTGCCATCTCCCTTGTCTTCGTACCGAGCCGCTTTATTACGAACGGGAACGGCCGAAAGGAGCGCCTCCATATGGAGCTCGGTATCGGGGTTGATCACCGGATTCACGCCTGGGCCTCCTGAGCCTTGCAGCAGTGAACATTGACTTCTTCGGGTGAAAGCGGTTCTTTTCGGGGGAACTGACTTGTCACCTGAAAAATCGCATTGCTCTCGGGACACAACCACGCCCGATCTTCACGCAGTGTCCTGCGCTGCACGAACCAGCGAGGACTGAACTGCTTTTCCCGCCCCTCGAATGCACAGGTTTCGTGTAGCCGGGAACTCCGGAACGAATAAGACCCTCGCCACTTGCCGGCCGTACTTCGCTGAAGAAGGTGCTCCAGGTGCCCATCGAACCATGCCTCAGGCATTGCTCTTCGGCGAACTTTCACTTCTCCCCGGCCGCTATCGAAAGTAAAAACCGTCTCGGCCGGCCCGACTTCGGCTTTTGAAAGCACCCAGCTCTCGGGTGTATCGAGATGTATATCGAAGGCATCGATTCGGTTTCTCCCCTTGTCCGGACCGACAGTCCGAAAGTTGTGAAGTAGCTCCTTTTCGAAGTCTTCGTCCAAGCTATCGTTCCAGGGGATTGCGACGTCGATCCACCTTTTGAACTTATGATCGTACATTCCCGCACGAGTCAGGGTTTGCCCCTCGGCAGTACGATGATATCCGGTCCATTTTTCAAACTGGAAATTTTCATCGATCTCGCAATCAGGAGTGCGGTGCTTGTCCCGTGCCCTGAAATCATCAAAGACCCATTTAGTATCCGGACGCCGTGAGCAAGCCGACCAGGCAACCTGCAGTCGTTGCTTTCGCCGGTCAACAAAGGAAAGCTGTCCCCGCTCCTCCCGTACCGAATGTCGTACTATTTCCCACTCGTCCGGTATCCACATGCTCATGCCGAGCCAACGGACGTATCGTGCCGAATCCATCAAACCTACCCTGGAAAAATCTGATAGCTCTCCGGTGCCATACCGGTTACGCTGTAGTAAATCGCTCCTGCAACCATCCATCCCAGGGCGGCAAACATTTCACCTGCAATCAGGCCGACCATAAGAGGCATGACTGACCGATGGCCTTTGGCTCCGGAGAAGCGTACGACGGCGACCTTGATCAACCAGCCAAGTATGAACGAAGGTGCGAACCGGAAACCCGGCATCGTTCCCCATACGACAAATGCCACAGGATGTAGCGGCCACCACGGAAGGCGCAATCGGGCAACATTGGTGGCCAGAACCAGAATAATCCCCACAACCGCCCATTGAATCATACCCCAGTTGGGACTCATCAGAGTAAAACGTTCCAGCCCGGAAACGCTCATCGATGGATTCAACTCGTTATAGGAAGAGAGATCCGACAGATGCATTGCAAGATTCTTGAACGGAAGACCAGGAATACAACAGACACCAGTTGCCCACGTATCCTGGTTGTCAATGCCGTTGTTGTACTGCAGGTACAGAATGCTGACCAGCGCCACGACAAAGCTAGCGACAACCGTAAAACCAATCAGCAACGCAGCCTTGTTGTTTGCCGGCTTCTTCTCTTTCCTGGTCGACATGTACATTGCATTGGCAACAAATGGCATGATTGCTTCACGAGGATCAAGCACCATGAGTGTGGTTACCAGAGCCATAATGATATACGCCGATGGCCCGATTGCCTGAATCCCGAAAATCATCGTTATGACACCCAGCACACCCCAGAGCGGCTGAATGAAGAATGTGCCTGTCTCGACATTGACCCGCGTCATCACAAAGAAAGTCAACATGATCAGGGCAACCATCATGCTACCCAACAACCAGTCAAGTCCGCTCTGACTCAGAACGATAACCGCTGCGGCCATGCAGACTACCATGATTCGAGCAGCCCAGACCGCGTTGGAGGGCGTTTCTTCGTGCCGCTTGAAACCGAACGTGCTCTTGAGCACATTGAAATAGTATCGGCGTCCAAGGAACAGAAGCATCAGGGTAAGGCCCAGATACGCACCGAACCGCATCATACTGGTGTTCTTGGGCTCCAGAAAGTCACGTTCGAGCAGAACTCCGTTGGCCACCATGACCGATGAAAAGATCAGGTAAAGATATCCCGAAAAACCCACACTGAACGAGACTTCAGAGGCCAGAAAGAACGCAAATGCGATCACAGTTGCATACAGCGTTGGAGCCGTCAGCACAAACGGCGCATGCATGACCTTCGAAGCCCGCGGGAAAAGTGTTGCCAATCCACCAAAGTCAAACGTAAGTGGTATCTGGATAAACCACGTCGCAGGGAACCACGTGTGAAGACCGTTAAAGAGATGGATCGTAAATATGAAAGCGAAGGCAATCCAGAACAGCTTGTTCTGCATGATCTTGGGGAGAAACCCTTTCTCCGCCGGCTTGGTCACTTCTTCGACAAACCGGGCTATCGGGTACGGAAGAAGCTCCCGCTTCCATTGCGGTTGTACCACTACTACCAGGCAGACCGATGCAATACCCAAAAAGAGCGCAAGAAGCCCCCAGAACTTGAGAGTCGGCCACCAGACATCCCACGGTATTTCCGCAAGACTCACGGTTTGCTTCCCGCCGGCTCCCTGTATCAGCGTCTGAACCGCAGGGCTTTGCGGATTTCCATTTGCCAGCAGTATTCCATCGCCTTCGGGGCGGGGGCGGACAAGATCAGGGAGTGCTTGAACCATTAACTCCCGGTTGAACACCTCGACCTCTCGCTCCGTAGCCTCGCCAGAAAGCACTTTGGACTTGAGTTGCCTCGCCTTGTCCGGAAGCTCGACTTGTCCGAACGCCTCCTCGGTATAAAACTCAGGGTTACGGACTATGTCATTCAACCCATTGAGAAGCATGATCGTAATACCAGGATCGATCTGCAATTCTTCCTGTGATGCCAGATTCAGCAGAAGCGGCTTGATATTGTTTGGCAGAAGCTGCCAGATTCGCTCAACAGGAGTATTCGCAGTTTGCACGCCCGGTGCTTCGGCATCCGAAGCCATGACTGCTTGAGGGTCACCCGATGCCCCTGCAACCGTATCGACAAACGTATCCCAGTTCTTGATATGTCCCTCACCGACCAGCGGAGATCCGCCCGGAACATACGACATCACACGCGTAGCCTTCCATGCCGTCATCGTCTGCTCATAGTTCGGCGGCACTGAAATAAGCGGTGAAAAAGATCTGAAATAACTCGATCCCGGCCATCCACATGCTGCCAGTCCGAGTGCTGCAACTACACCAAATTCTCTTGGGCGGAGACCGACACCACCACGCAACTTCTTAATGATCGGATTGATCACCATCACCAGAAGAAGAAGGAAGCCAAAAACCGCGATAGGAAAATGGTTTCCGATCAAATACGTCTGACGAATGATATGATCGTTGAAGTACGTGAACGTCGAAATACCGAAGGCCAAGAGCAAGCCTATTATAACTGCCCGGAGAGTCACGAGTTAGGTCGTATCCTTTCCGAAATGGGTGAATGTTTGCGGGATGAGAACAAATGTCTCGATCGAATGATACTTACAACACCGTTACTGTCACGTCTGGCGTTACTACCAGATCCTCATCTTTCGCCCAAAGCGCACCAGCCACACCAGGCAACTTCCCCCGAAACTGCCTGACGCCGCATATTCATAGGTGATAGCGGAGCGTGTACGAAAAAGACGACTGAAGAACAACTTAGAGAATCTAATTCACCAAAGGCTTTCAAGTCAAGGTTTTGAAAACCAATTGTACAATCCGATACATGTAAAATACATCCGATTGCACACGGTGACATGTATACACTCAAGATATATTTCCGCACCCCCTTTCGTGGTTGAAATTTATCTCCAATCTTGCTACAGTGTAGGGAACCAGCGTTTTCCACCAGTTCTGTTACGGGCACATAAACTCATGCGATAACGTCCCAAAACCAATCTGGACCGGTTTTGTCGAAATAGAAACACTGCCCCTCGCAACCAGCCGCTGCCAACGCCGGAATCGAAAATGAACACGGGTTTTACCGGGCTGAGGGTGCCGGCGAACACGAAGGTACCTGAAGCGATTTCAAAGAAGAACGTATATTTTTTTACACGGCATACGGGATTGTTCTATAATGTGTAATCGTCACATTTTTTCGGATAAACCTGGCACTATAGCCACTCACCCTCTCATACCAAGTCAGACAGATGCCCGAAAAAGAAAAAGACGCAATTTCCGAATTACGTAGAAGAGTCGAAGAACTCGAAGGGTTCCGAAAGCGATTTCAGCAGACCGAAGAAAAACTTCGCGACTCCGAAAATCGCTATCAGACACTCCTGCAAACGATCCCCGATATCGTATATGTAATCGATGCAAACGGGAGGTTTACCTTCCTGAACAAGGCCGTCTGCTGTCTCGGGTACGAACCGGATGAACTCATCGGCAAGCATTTCAGCACAATCATCCATCAGGACGATCTTCTGAAAGTCAGCCGTCAGTCGGTGCTTCCCTGCTTTGCCGGCAAAACAACGGGACCCAGGCAGGCACCGGGCCTTTTCGATGAGCGGCGAACCGGAGATCGCCGGACTACAGACCTGGAAGTCCGGGTCCTGACAAGGGCCTCGGTCGCCCCCGGAACCAAAGAAAACGACTCGATATTCAGCCTCGTTTGCGCGTCGGGGCATTATCAGAATGGAGAAGAAAACGATTCAAGAACCTTTGTCGGCACGATTGGGGTCATGCGCGATATCACCTCGCGAAAACGCGATGAAAAAACGCTCCGCGAGCGAGAAGCTTTCAACTATGCGCTTTTTGAGTATAATCCTATCGAAACGGTGGTTGTTGATCTTGAAGGAAGAATTACCCGCTTCAATCTTGCCAAGAAAAAATCGGGATCGCGTCTCCCCCGCATCGGCGATGTAATGTATCGGGACTATGCTGCCAAGCACGAAATCGATCTTCATGCCGAGCTCCGGGACTGCATTACCACCAAAGAGCTTCGGCATTTCCCCGAACTTCGCTATGGA
>JBEPYC010000011.1:0-30438 GCA_041641555.1 Chitinivibrionales bacterium
GGGGCCACTGTCGAAGTCAAATAAGGCAGATAACGCCCGTTTGTCCGTGGCAATTCTTCCACGCGCACCGGAAATGCTGACGCGCGTGGTGTCTACCGGAAAAACCGCAAGGGTTTCCTGGAAGGCACCATGCGCTTCTGGTATTTCTTTTGCTATATACTTATAGATTTCCCAATAAAGAAGCCTCAAGCTCAACCAAGAGGATGTACGAATGCTGAAAACCAGATCGTTCGCCAAGGTAACTCCGGTCATGGATCTTCCGAATCTTCTGGAAATCCAGACTAAGGCGTATGAAGCGTTTCTTCAGCCGAATACTCCGCCCCGTCTCCGGAATAACGAAGGTCTCCATGCGGCCTTCAGTAGTCTTTTCCCTGTACACGACGTGAAGGGATACTACTCACTGGAATACGACGGGTACCGGCTCGGCGTACCCAAATACACTATCAGGGAGTGTAAAGAACGCGGTATGACCTACGCGTCACCACTTAAGGTGGACATGTCTCTTCTTGTGTATGAGCAGGACGGCGAGACGAAGCGGTTTACGGAAAAGATCAGCAATGAAGTTTATATCGGGGAAATGCCTTTGATGACCGAACGTGGTACGTTTGTTATCAATGGCGCGGAACGAGTAATTGTCAACCAGTTGCACCGCTCGCCGGGTATTACCTTCGATGAAATTGTACAGGCAAACGGCAAACGCATGTTGACGTGCCGTATAATACCTCAGCGTGGTTCATGGGTGGAAGTCATCATGGAACCCGGGGAGGTGTTGGTTGTCAATATTGACCGGCACAAAAAGATGCCTGCAACGATTCTTCTTCGCGCGCTCGGTTTTTCCAAAAACGAGGATATCCTCGCGCTCTTCCACGATTCGACTACCCTTAAAGTAGTACCTTCGATGAAGGAGAAGGTCCTCGGGTCTATCTGCGCTCATCCGGCGGTAATGGAAGACACTGGGGAGATTGTACTCGATGCCAATGAAGTTATCACCGAGGAAAAATGGAACAAGCTGATCGAGAATAATATCAAGCAGATCGATATTCTCGAAGATGTTTCGAGTTCCGAGAATGCAGCGATTCGCAATACTCTCGGAAATGATCCGACGAAATCCGAAGAAGAAGCCTTATTCTATATATATGCTACCATGCGCCCGGGGGATCCCCCCAACGTCGAAACTGCTCGGAACCTCATCCATCGTATGTTTTTCGATGAAAAAAGGTATGACCTTGGCGCAGTAGGACGTTACCGTATCAATACACGTTTGGGCGTCGAAACTGCCGAAGATGTGCCGAATGTACTCAGTCGTGATGATTTCATTGCTGCATATAAATACATGATTGGCCTGAGTCGCGGTGTCGGGTTCGTCGATGACATCGATCACCTGGGTAACCGCCGCGTACGGTCGGTGGGTGAGCTTCTTGCCGCCCAGTTTACCGTCGGGCTTACCCGAATGGTTCGCACCATTCGGGAGCGCCTGAGTCTGCGCGACAACGAGAACCTCACTCCGCAGGATTTGATTAATGCTCGGACGGTTTCGACCGTCATTCAAGCCTTTTTCGGCTCCAGCCAGCTTTCACAGTTTCTTGATCAGACGAACCCGCTCTCGGAGCTGACGCACAAACGCCGTGTCAGTGCCCTGGGGCCGGGAGGGCTGACGCGCGAGCGTGCCGGTTTTGAGGTTCGCGACGTGCATCACACCCATTATGGTCGCTTGTGCCCCATTGAAACTCCTGAAGGACCGAATATCGGTCTTATTGCTTCGCTGAGCACCTTTGCGCGTGTAAATGGTTTCGGTTTTATCGAAACGCCTTACCAGAAAGTGGTAGATGGCAGGGTGACTGGTGAAATTGATTACCTCACCGCCGATCAGGAAGATAATTACCGAATTGCGCAGGCAAATACGGAAGTCGATGAGAATGGGAAAATGCAGGGAAACCTGGTCTTCGCACGGTATCGAGGTGACTTTCCGCTGGTTGCGCCGGCAGACGTATCGTTCATGGATATCTCACCGATGCAGCTTGTGAGTGTCGCAGCTGGATTGATTCCCTTTCTTGAGCACGATGACGCCAACCGTGCTCTCATGGGGTCCAACATGCAGCGGCAAGCAGTGCCGTTGATCAGCGCTGAGCAGCCGTATGTCGGCACCGGGCTTGAAAAACGAGCCGCGGAAGATTCCGGATGTATGGTTCGAGCGGCCAACCCGGGCGTTGTCGCCAGAGTCGACGGAACCAAGATAGTTATCAAAAAGACGCGCACCTCGGAAGAAGACCTGGATCTTGCGGAATTCGATACATACGAGCTGGTTAAGTATGAGCGTTCCAATCAGGATACATGTATCAACCAGAAAGTGTGTGTTAAAGTCGGTGAGAAGGTCAAAGCAGGCGATGTGCTTGCCGATGGGCACGCGACCAAGGATGGGGAGCTGGCTCTCGGGCGCAATGTGATGGTCGCCTTCATGCCCTGGCGGGGCTACAACTACGAGGACGCGATCATCGTTTCGGAGAAACTGGTAGCCGAAGATGTATACACATCAGTACATATTGAGGTTTTCGAGACGGAAGTGCGGGATACCAAGCGTGGTCCTGAAGAGCTGACACGGGAAATTCCGAATGTCAGCGAGGAAGCACTACGGAATCTCGATGAGAACGGTGTCGTGCGCGCGGGTACCGAAATCGAAGCGGGAGACATTCTTGTCGGTAAGGTCACTCCGAAAGGAGAAACCGAGCTTTCTCCGGAAGAACGCTTACTTCGCGCAATATTTGGTGAAAAAGCCGGTGATGTACGTGATTCTTCATTGAAAGCACCTCCCGGATTGAAAGGAATTGTTGTTGATACGCGCGTCTACTCACGGAAAGAACGTGATAAGCGCTCGAAGAAAAAAGACAAGAAGCGTATCGATGAGATCAAGGCCGATGTCGGCACCCAGATTGCCGAGATCGAACGCGTTGCAACAGATCGCCTTACAGAAATTCTTGGGGATACCACAACGCGGGAAGTGCGCAATGCACATACCGGAGAAATCGTGGTTCCCGCGGGCAAGAAGTGGCGCAAAACTCTTGTAGCAAAACTTGATCTCCAGAATGTTTCGATAGAGAACGGATTGAGCGACGATCCCGCGAAGAACAAGAGGGCGGAGCAGATCTTCTATCGAGCGATCGATCTCATCACTCGGCATGAAGATCGACTGGACAAAGAAATAGACAAGGTAGTACGTGGTGATGAACTGAAACCGGGCGTATTACAATTGGTGAAAGTGTATATCGCGAAGAAACGGAAATTGTCGGTTGGCGATAAAATGGCCGGTCGTCATGGTAATAAGGGTGTGATTTCCAAGATCGTTCCGCCCGAGGACCTGCCGTTTCTCCCCGATGGTACTCCTGTGGACATTATTCTTAATCCGCTCGGTGTGCCTTCACGAATGAATATCGGGCAGATTCTCGAGACACATATGGGGTGGGCGTGCCATCAGCTGGGTCTTCGTGCTGCAACACCGGTGTTCAATGGTGCCACCTATGAAGACGTGCTTGCAATGCTTGATGAGGCGGATTTGCCAAGAAGCGGAAAAGCGCGGCTTCGAGACGGTCGCACTGGGGAAGAGCTTCACCACGATGTGACCGTAGGTCCGCTCTATATGCTGAAGCTTTGTCATCTGGTTGATGATAAGATTCATGCGCGTTCGATTGGGCCATACTCCCTGGTTACACAGCAGCCGCTGGGCGGTAAGTCGCAGTTTGGTGGACAACGATTTGGTGAAATGGAAGTGTGGGCGCTGGAGGCCTATGGCGCAGCTCACACGCTCCAGCAGATACTTACGGTCAAGAGCGATGACCTCAGCGGACGTTCTCGTGTATACGAAGCGATCGTCAAGGGCGAAAATGCACCGCGACCCGGCACTCCCGAGTCGTTCCGCGTGATGGTTCGTGAAATCAAGGCATTGGCTCTGGATATGCAGTTTGGACAAACAGAGGAATTCTGAGAAGATAGAGTGGTCCTCTCTTTAATCCCGACGAAAGGGGATAAAAGTGGCTGACGTTTCAGTACAAGCACGTGAAAGCAGTCAGGAAATTACGCAGGTTTCTATCCGTTTGGCATCGGCCGATACGATCCGTAACTGGTCGTACGGTGAGGTTACCAAACCGGAGACGATCAACTATCGTTCATTCAAACCGGAGCGCGATGGACTTTTCTGTGAAAAGATTTTTGGCCCGGTTCGTAATTGGGAATGTAACTGTGGGAAATACAAGCGGATACGCTACCGCGGTGTCGTATGTGATCGGTGCGGAGTGGAAGTTACCCACTCCAAGGTGCGCCGTGAACGCATGGGGCATATTGAGTTGGCTGTCCCGGTTGTACATATCTGGTTTCTCAAGGGCACTCCGTCGCATGTCTGCTACCTGCTGGGCATGCCCAACACCGTTATGGAACGGATTGTCTATTATGAATCGTATGTCGTCATTGATCCGGGTGATACTGATCTTCGCCGAGGCGCGCTTCTCACCGAAGATGAGTACATCGAGCTGGAAGATCAGGGTAAACAGTTTGTGGCTAAAATGGGTGGCGAAGCCATTCTGGAAATTCTTGCCACGCTTGACCTGGAAGAACTTTCCATCGATCTTCGTTCGAAAATAAACCTCGAATCATCGGAGCAGCGCAAACAGGATCATCTGAAGCGACTTCGAGTGGTCGAAGCGTTTCTGCGGTCGGGAAACCGTCCCGAGGATATGGTCCTCAGAGTCCTCCCGGTTCTTCCTCCGGATTTGCGGCCCTTGGTGCCTCTGGAAGGTGGGCGATTCGCGACTTCGGATTTGAACGATCTTTATCGCCGTGTAATCAACCGTAACAACCGTCTCAAGAAGCTCATAGAAATACAGGCACCCGATGTTATTCTCCGCAATGAAATGAGGATGCTCCAGGAGGCTGTGGATACGCTTTTTGATAATGGCCGAAGAACCTTCTCGGTAAAGGGTGAAGGAAAGCGTCCGCTCAAGTCACTCAGTGATCTGCTGAAAGGAAAGCAGGGACGTTTTCGCCAGAACCTTCTCGGAAAGCGTGTGGACTACTCTGGTCGTAGCGTGATTGTGGTTGGGCCTGAACTGAAGCTTCATCAGTGCGGTCTTCCGAAAATGATGGCATTGGAGCTGTTCAAGCCGTTTGTGATCCAGAAACTCGAAGAACGTGGCCTTGTTCAAACGGTAAAGAGCGCCAAGAAGTTCGTGGAACGCGAGCGTCCCGAGGTCTGGGATATTCTCGAAGAGGTTATTACGGACCATCCTGTACTGCTCAACCGTGCACCGACGCTTCACCGTCTTGGTATTCAGGCGTTTTTTCCGGTGCTTGTCGAGGGTAAGGCGATTCGGTTGCACCCGTTGGTATGTGCGGCATTCAACGCCGACTTCGACGGTGACCAGATGGCTGTCCACGTACCGTTGTCCTACGAATCTCAGATCGAGTGTCGGCTTCTGATGCTCAGTGCCAACAACCTTCTGAGTCCAGCTTCGGGACATCCGATCATGGTTCCCTCGCAGGATATCGTTTTGGGTATTTACTACTTAACGAAGTTGGGATTGGGTCGAAAAGGCGAAGGCAGGAACTTTTCCGATGGAAACGAGGTTATTCATGCCTATTTCGATCACCAGGTAGATTTGCATGCTAAGGTAAAGGTGCGCATTCACGAGGAAACAATAGAAACGACTCCGGGACGTGTTATTTTCAATGAGATTATACCCGAGGGTGTAAGTTTTGTTAATGAACTTTTGAACAAATCACGGATTCAGTCCCTCGCTGCCCGCATTATCAAGGAAAAGGGCGGAACTGATGCATGCATCTTTTTGGACAGCATTAAAGAACTCGGATACGAATTCGCCACGCGCGCCGGAATTACATTCGGTGCCGATGACCTCGTTGTTCCTCCCGAAAAGGACGAGATCGTGCAGCGATCGCTTGAAGAGGTCGCGCGGATCCGGAAACAGTATGATCGCGGTATTATCACCGAGGGAGAACGATATAACAAGATTATCGACCTTTGGACGCATACCACGAATATGGTCGCGGACGTGTTGGACGATACCCTCGCACAGGACAGGGATGGATTCAACCCGGTATACGTGATGAAGGACTCGGGAGCGCGAGGAAGTAAAGACCAGATCAAGCAGCTGGCTGGTATGCGTGGATTGATGCAGAAACCGCAGAAGAAAATCACGGGATCGGTCGGTGAGATTATCGAGAACCCGATTATCTCCAATTTCAAGGACGGGCTTACCGTGCTTGAATACTTTATCTCGACTCATGGGGCTCGAAAGGGACTTGCCGACACGGCCTTGAAGACGGCCGATGCAGGATACCTGACGCGCCGACTGGTTGATGTCGTACAGGATATCGTGATTTATGAGCAAGACTGCAATACCATTAAGGGTATCGAAATCGAAGCTCTCAAAGAGGGCGATGACGTAATGGAAACGCTCTCATCGCGGATTATCGGGCGTGTGGCGCAGGAAGATGTCTACGATCCACTCACCGATGAATTGATCTGCGCGATGAACGAGGAAATCGATGAAGAAAAAGCTCGGCGCATGGAGCAGTCCGGGGTTGAGATGGTCCGAATTCGATCGGTGCTTACCTGTGATGCCCGTTATGGTACGTGCTCAAAATGTTACGGCCGGAACCTGGCAACCGGTAAAAAGGTTGATCTTGGTGAATCCGTCGGTATCATGGCCGCCCAGAGTATCGGGGAGCCGGGTACGCAGCTGACGCTCCGTACATTCCATATCGGTGGAACGGCTGCCCGTTTGATCGCTCAATCCAAGGAAGTCTCCAAGATTGACGGTACGGTCAAACTCGAGGGGGTTGAAACCACGGATCAGGCCGGAGGAATGACTGTTATGAACCGGGCCGGTGAGCTGATTGTGCTCGACGAACGCGAGCGGGAGCGGTATCGCTATACTATTCCGTATGGATCGTTCCTCCGGGTAAAAGACGGGGAAAAGATTGAAAAAGGAGCGGACCTGTTCGAATGGGATCCTTATAACAACGTCATTCTTGCAGGCCGTGCAGGTACCTTGTCTTTTGTGGATCTTGTGGAAGGGGACACCGTTAACGAGTTGTTCGATGAGCGAAGTGGTGTGAGTAACCGTGTGGTGGTTGAGCACCGGGAGAAGAAACTCCATCCTCATATGGAGGTTTTGGACGAGAACAACAAGCGTGTTGCGAATGTCGGTATGCCTACGGGCGCATATCTTCAGGTGCGTAACGGCCAGCAAGTGAAGGCTGGTGATATTCTCGCCAAGATCCCACGGGAAAGTGGAAAGAGCCGTGATATTACCGGTGGTCTGCCCCGGGTTGCAGAGCTGTTCGAAGCACGAACACCAAAGGACTCGGCTGTCATCACTGAAATCGACGGAATCGTTGCATTTGGTGATACCGAACGCGGAAATCGTCGGGTGTACGTAAATGACCCTGCGACAAACGAGGGACGGTCATACCTGGTTCCACTCGGGAAGCATATGCGGGTTCATGAGGGTGACCGGGTGCGTGCGGGAGATCGTCTGAGTGAAGGTTCGATCGACCCACATGACATTCTGAAGATAATGGGTGAAAACGAGGTGCAGCGATACCTGCTGGATGAGATTCAGGCTGTGTACCGTCTGCAGGGAGTGACGATCAACGATAAGCATATTGAAGTAATTATTGCTCAAATGCTGAAGAAGGTGAAAATTGACGATGCAGGTGATACACCGTTTTTGGTGGGTGACCTGGTTGATAAAGGACGGCTGTTCGAGGAAAACGAAGTCGTTATTGCCGAAGGTGGTCGTCCGGCAAGTTTCACGCCTATGCTTCATGGTATCACGAGAGCTTCGCTGTCGACCGAATCGTTCCTCAGTGCGGCGTCGTTTCAGGAAACGACCAAGGTTCTCTCTCGGGCGGCGGTTGAAGGTAAGACGGACTATCTGCGTGGCTTGAAGGAAAACCTTATCATGGGTAATCTGATACCTGCCGGTACGGGATGGCGGGAGTATCGTGAGATGAAGGTGAAGGATCTGGAGAGCGATATCGTTCATGTCGAGGAGCCCGAGGGGAGTGAAGATTTCCTCGATATCGGTGGCGCGGTAATGTAATTGCACAAAGTATTTGCCTTGAGCACATAGCAGATATTATATTTACAGCTTGTCATTTTTCAGTTAAAGGAGCGTTTCAGTTGCCGACCATAAGCCAATTGGTTAGAAAGGGTAGAAAAGAGATCGTGAAGCGGAGTGCTACACGAGCTCTTCAGAAGTGCCCTCAGCGCCGTGGCGTATGTACACGTGTATTTACTACTACTCCTAAGAAGCCGAATTCGGCATTGCGGAAAGTAGCGCGTGTTCGTCTCACGAACCATATCGAAGTGAATGCATACATACCGGGCGAAGGACACAATCTGCAGGAACACTCCATTGTTCTTATAAGGGGTGGTCGTGTGAAAGACGTACCTGGTGTTCGGTATCATGTTATTCGTGGTACGCTGGATACGCAGGGTGTCCAGGATCGTAGGCGAAGCCGTTCGAAATACGGTGCAAAACGTCCAAAGAAATAATCGGAGTACAGCAGGTATATGGCACGAAGAAGAAGAGCGCAAAAGCGCAAGCCGGTTCCCGATCCGCGATTTGGAAGTGTTCTGGTATCCCGATTTGTTGCGAACACGTTGAAGGGTGGAAAAAAGCGTGTTGCTGAAGGGTTGTTCTACGACGCGATCGATATCGTTTCGAAGAAGACCAACGAAGAGGGATTGGCTATCTTCCAGAAGGCGGTCGACAATGTCAAGCCAGTTCTCGAGGTAAAGAGTCGCCGTGTTGGTGGTGCTAACTACCAGGTTCCGGTGGAAGTCTCTGCGGAGCGCCGGACCTCTCTTGCGATTCGATGGCTGGTTAGTTATGCAAAACAGCGCAGCGAAAAGAACATGGCCGAAAAGCTGGCTGGAGAGTTTATGCAAGCAGCCCGAAGTGAGGGTGGTGCTGTGCGTAAAAAAGTTGATACTCACAAGATGGCCGAAGCCAATAAGGCTTTCGCTCATTTCAGGTGGTAATTACTTTGTTGCTCGGGTGGTCGTTTCTCTTTGGTAGTACAAAGAGGGGTGAGCGGCGAAAGAGTCAGGTGGTATGGGTACCAGTGATCTGCTTCAAAAAACTCGAAATATCGGGATCATGGCCCATATCGATGCGGGCAAGACCACAACGACTGAACGAGTACTTTTCTATAGCGGCGTAGTCCACAGGATGGGAGAGGTCCATGACGGGAATACCGTGATGGACTGGATGCAGCAGGAGCGAGAGCGGGGGATAACGATTACCTCCGCGGCGATTACCTGCTACTGGCGCGATCACCAGATCACGATAATCGATACCCCGGGACACGTCGATTTCACTATAGAAGTAGAACGCTCTTTGAGAGTCTTGGATGGTGCAGTAGCAATATTCGATTCGGTTGGAGGCGTAGAACCTCAGTCGGAAACTGTCTGGAGGCAGGCCGACAAATACCACGTTCCCCGAATCGCATACGTGAACAAAATGGACCGTGTTGGTGCCGATTTTTATAACGTGCTCGAGATGATGCAGAAGAAGCTCGGTACGGTTCCAGTCGCGATGCAAATACCCATGGGCAAAGAAGAAGGCTTCGTGGGAATTATCGATCTTGTTCGAATGAAAGCCTATACCTATGACCTGGAGACGCTGGGGTTGAAAGTTATTGAGAACGAAATACCAGCGGAGTACCGGGATGAGGCTGAACATTATCGTGAAGAATTACTTGAGAAGGTCTCGGATTTCGACGATGAACTGATGCATCAGGTTCTGGAAGAGGGGCGAGCCGACGAGGAGCTTCTTAAGCGAGCGATACGTGCAGGTGTCCTCCGAAGTGAGATAAGTCCTGTGTTCTGCGGGTCGTCGTTTAAGAATAAAGGTGTTCAGCAACTCGCCGATGCCATTGTCGATTACCTGCCGTCGCCCCTGGAGCGAGGAAGTGTGAGCGGTATGGATCCTCAGAATGGGGAAGAGGTTGAGCGAAAACCTGATGACAGCGAACCGTTTGCTGCCCTGGTTTTCAAGGTGGCAACCGACCCACATGTTGGGCGTCTTGCGTTTGCGAGAGCCTACTCGGGGGAGTTGCCGGTGAAAGGCGCGGTTCTGAATCCCCGCCTCGGACGGAAAGAGCGGGTTATGCGAATTCTTCGTATGCACTCCAGTCGACGACGGCCTGAAGAAAAGTTGCATACCGGTCAGATTCTTGCCCTGGTTGGGCTGAAAGAGACGAAAACCGGAGATACGATTTGTGATGAGCGGCATCCGATTGCTTTCGAGGCAATGGTGTTTCCTGAGCCGGTGATCTACCGGGCAATCGAGCCGAGGAGTACCAAAGACGAAGCAAAGCTAGCCGAGGCACTTGAGCGCCTTTCCGATGAGGACCCTACGTGTTCGGTGAGAGTGGATCAGGAAACCGGTCAACGCCTCCTTGGAGGCATGGGTGAACTCCACCTCGACATTTTGGCCGACCGGCTTGATCGTGAATTCAACGCACCGGCTCATGTCGGTAAGCCGCAGGTCTCTTATCGTGAGTCGATTGCCAGAGAAAAGACCGAAACACTCGAATTATCCCAGGTCATTGGTGGGAGGCGACACTATGCATTCGTAACCTTGGCGCTGAGCCCGGCTGAGCACTCGGGAGATGTTATTTTCCATGCGGAAGATTCCGTAACGAAAGACATTCCTCAAGAATTCGTTCAGGCTGTTCGTCAGGGGGTAGAGGAGTCGTGCAGCGGAGGCGTATTGAGCGGATTTCCGCTTATCGGGATCCGTGCAGAGCTGAGGAAAATTGGTTTCAGCGAAGAAGATTCCACCGAAATGGGATTCAAGATTGCGTCCGCAACCGCATTTCGGCAGGCATGTGAGAAGGCTGGCCCGGTGCTCCTTGAGCCCGTCATGGATATCGAAGTTGTGGCCCCAGAAGAATATGTCGGCACAGTTATTAACGATCTGAACGGGCGAAGAGGGAAGGTCACCAGCATTTCATCTCGCAAAGATGCCCAGGTGGTCGAAGGGGAGTCTCCCCTTGCGGAAATGTTCGGGTACGCTACTGCACTGAGATCCTTGACCCAAGGACGAGCATCATACTCGATGCAGTTTGGGCGATACGAAGTTATGCCGCCCAATGTGCAGGATACCGTGCTCAGAAATATCGGCAGAATAGCTTAGAACGAAATTCAAATAGATTTATCGTACATACCATCCCTGGAGGGTATTCATGGCGAAGGAAAAGTTTGATCGTACGAAAGTTCACGTTAACGTAGGTACGATTGGGCATGTTGACCATGGTAAGACGACTTTGACTGCAGCTATCACGAGTGTTATGGCTGCAAAGGGTCTGGCAAGCTACATCCCCTACGATGAAGTTGCGAAAGCATCGGAATCTCAGGGGCGTCGCGACGAGACCAAGATTCTGACAATTGCGACTTCGCATGTTGAATACGCAACAGCGAATCGGCACTATGCGCATGTTGACTGTCCGGGTCACGCTGACTATGTCAAAAATATGATCACTGGTGCTGCGCAGATGGATGGTGCGATTCTTGTGGTGAGTGCAGCCGATGGTCCTATGCCGCAGACGCGCGAGCACATTCTTCTTGCACGTCAGGTGGGTGTACCGTATATCGTTGTCTACCTGAATAAGGTCGACCTTGTTGATGACCCCGAGCTTTTGGAGCTTGTGGAACTTGAGGTACGGGAACTGCTGAGCAAGTACGAATTCCCTGGCGACGACATCCCTATCATTCAGGGTAGTGCAGTCCAAGCTCTACAGAATCCGGAAGACGATACGAAGAACAAGAGTATTCTCGACCTTCTGGAAGCTATCGACAGCTACATTCCGGACCCCGAGCGTGAATCGGATAAGCCCTTCCTTATGCCGGTTGAAGACGTCTTCAGTATCACTGGTCGTGGAACGGTTGCGACCGGCCGCGTAGAGCGTGGTAAGGTCAAGGTCGGTGATGAAATCGAAATCGTTGGAATGGCCGATACGCAGAAGAGTGTTGTTACTGGTGTGGAAATGTTCCGCAAGCTTCTGGATGAAGGAGTGGCAGGTGACAACATTGGCTGTCTGCTTCGTGGAGTGGATAAGAGCGCGATTGAGCGCGGAATGGTTCTGGCAAAACCCGGATCGATTACGCCTCATAAGAAGTTCAAAGCTGAGGTTTACGTACTGGGTAAGGACGAAGGTGGTCGTCATACTCCGTTTTTCAGTGGGTATCGTCCACAGTTCTATTTTCGTACGACAGATGTCACCGGTTCTCTGCAACTTGCCGAGGGTGTTGAAATGATTATGCCTGGTGACAATGCCGCGCTGGAAGTCGAGCTGATTGTGCCGATTGCAATGGAGAAGGAACTTAGGTTTGCGATTCGTGAAGGTGGCCGCACAGTCGGCGCCGGTGTCGTAACCGAGATAGTCGAATAAGCGATACGCAAGGAGGATAGTGCAGTGCCTGGCGATACAATCAGGATTAGACTAAAGTCGTTCGATCATAACATACTGGACAAGTCGGCTACCGATATCGTGCGTACGGCCAAAGGGACCGGAGCCAGAATTTCGGGACCCGTACCTCTTCCTACACGGAAGACGGTGTACACGGTACTGCGCTCGCCCCATGTGAACAAAAAGTCGCGGGAGCAGTTCGAAACCAGAGTGCACAAGCGGCTTATCGATATTTTGGAGTCGACGCCCCAGACGGTTGATTCTCTAATGAAGCTGGATTTGCCGGCTGGTGTGGACGTAGAGATTAAAGTGTAACGAGGCACCATCTCGTAACGAATAACATAGGTGAGAACTATGCAGGGATTGATTGGTCAGAAGATCGGAATGACACGAGTGTTCGATAAGGACTCGGGTCAGGTGGTGCCGGTGACGGTGATTCAAACCGGATCCAATATGGTGCACCAGGTTAAGACTGTCGAGAAGGACGGCTACGCCGCTGCGCAGCTTGGGTTCGGAAATTCTTCCGAGCGCTCGGTGACCAAGCCTTGTCTTGGTCACATGAAAAAGCACGGTGGTACGACCGCAAAGGTGCTTAAAGAGTTCGCTCTGGATGGCAGCGAGGTACAAGCTGGTCAGACAGTTGGCGTTGAGGTATTTGAGGAAGTCGCGTTCGTAGATGTAACCGGTACTTCAAAGGGGCGCGGGTTCGCGGGAACAGTGCGTCGGCACAATTTCCAGCGGGGACGCGAAACTCATGGTAATACGAATCACCGCGCACCGGGTTCGATCGGGGCATGTTCGTATCCGGCACGTGTGTTTCCGGGTCAGAAAATGGCTGGCCAGTACGGAAACGCGCAGGTGACCAAAAAGCGGCTCAAGCTCATTGGGGTTGACAAGGAGAGCGGTGTACTGCTGGTGCATGGAGCCGTTCCTGGCCGGACCAATGGCGTTGTATTTGTGAGAAAGAACTCTGGTAAGAAATAGCGCGAGAATACCGAGGAAGCAGAACACATTATGAAGGCGAAGATCTATACCAAAGAGGGTGCTCAAAAGGGTGAAATTGAACTGGCCGATGCCGTGTTCAATGTTGAACCCAAACAGCAACTCTTACATCAGGTAGTTACCTCGTATCTTGCTAACCAGCGCCAAGGTACAGCCAAGGCGAAGGGCAGGTCCGAGGTCAGCGGCGGTGGAAAGAAGCCCTGGCGGCAGAAAGGTACGGGGCATGCTCGTGCCGGTTCGAATACCTCTCCGGTGTGGGTGAGGGGTGGAAAGGCCTTTGGTCCTGTTCCCCGGGATTATACTCAGGCAATCCCTAAGAAAATGCGCCACCTTGCTTTGAGGTCGGCTCTTTCGGAGCGGGCCAGAGGTGAACGGGTGAAGGTACTCGAGGCTCTTGGGATCGAGGCTCCCAAAACCAAGGTGATCGCTGAGCTTATGAAAAAGCTCGAGGTCACGGGGAAGCGCACGTTGCTGGTTATCGACGACGGGCAGAGGAATACGTACCTCTCCGCACGCAACATCAGGGATTTGTCAGTTAAGCCGGTGTCGCAGATCAATGCGTATGACGTGGTTAGTTGTGATAATCTGGTGTTCGGATCAGAAGAGTTGCTTAAAAAAGTCGAAGAGGCGGTGTCGAAGTGAGTATATACCATAACATTTTGCGCGGACCTTCTATCACGGAGAAGAACACCACTCTGAAGGGGACGCAGAACAAGTATGTCTTCGAGGTCGAGCCATCGTCTTCGAAGGATCAAATCAAACGTGCTGTCGAAAAGACCTTCGGTGTGGATGTTAAGAGTGTCAATACGATGGTTGTTAAGGGCAAGCTGAAACGCCTCGGTCGCTTTGTTGGTCGTCGGCCGAACTGGAAAAAAGCTATTGTTAAGCTTGCCGATGGCCAGAGTATTGCGCAGTTTGGCGAAGGATAAAAGAGAGCAATAAGCAGTATCGTCGAACCCCGCATAAGTGTTTGGCGGAAAACGAAGAGAGTGAGAAGCGGAGCTTATATGGCTACACGTGGATTTAACCCAGTAACGCCTGCCCTACGGTACAAAACCGTGAACGAGTTCGATCAGCTCACAGCAGATGAGCCGCACAAGGGCTTACTGGTAAGAAAGAGCAAAAAGGGCGGACGGAATAATCATGGCCGCATTACGGTACGGCATCGTGGCGGAGGCAACCGACGTCACTATCGACTTATCGATTTCAGGCGCAACAAGATAGATATTCCTGGTATTGTGGAAACTATCGAGTACGATCCGAACCGATCATGCAATATCGCACTCGTCAAGTATCCGGACGGAGAACGGCGCTATATCCTTGCAACGGTGAATATGAAGCCCGGGATGAAAGTGCTTTCGGCGGATCAGGGTGAAATAAGCGAAGGCAACTGTATGCCGGTTGGGAAAATTCCTGCCGGGATCCAGGTTCATAACATCGAAATGCGTGAAGGCAAAGGTGGCCAGATCGCTCGAAGCGCCGGAGCCTATGTACAGATAGTTGCAAAAGAGAACAACATGGTGCAGGTCCGTCTTCCTTCCAATGAGATTCGTAATGTGAGTCAGAACTGCCGTGCGACCATTGGACAGGTGAGTAATCCGGAGCACATGAATGTAACGATCGGTTCGGCAGGTAGAAGCCGACATCTGGGACGTCGTCCCCACGTACGTGGTGTGGCGATGAACCCCGTAGATCATCCAATGGGCGGTGGAGAAGGAAAAAGCTCTGGTGGTGGTCATCCGGTTTCTCCGTGGGGTAAGAAGGCCAAGGGACAGAAGACCCGAAAGAACAAGAAAGCGTCTGATGAGTTGATCTTGCGCAGGCGGTCCAAGAAAGGGAGGAAGTAAGCTATGGCTCGTTCGATTAGAAAGGGCCCTTTTGTCGATAGTTACCTGGTGAAAAAGGTCGAAGAAATCGGCAAGAGCAACCAGAAGAAAGTGATCAAGACGTGGTCGCGTCGGTCGACAATTCTCCCTGAGTTTGTTGGAGTGACCTTTGCGATTCACAACGGGAACAAGTTCATCCCCGTGTACGTTTCAGAAAATATGGTGGGCCACAAGTTGGGCGAATTCGCTCCGACAAGGCAATTCCGCGGACACATCGGCCACACGAAAAGTGATAAGGCAGCCTCAAGGTAAGTGGAGCGAAAGGATAAGACAGTGGAAGCGCAAGCCACAGCACGAAACATAAGAAGCACCGCACGAAAAGCCCGTTTAGTGGGTGATGTCGTACGGGGTAGGATGGTTGGAGATGCGCTCAGCATGCTTGACTTGAGCATTCGCAAGGATGTCGCTCGCGATGTTTCAAAAGTTCTCAAGTCGGCTGTGGCAAATCTCCAGAGTAAGAACATGGAATCCGCTATCGATGTAGACAGCTTGCGGATCAAAGAGGTCAAGATCGATGAAGGACCGACATTGAAGCGTTTTCGTGCGCGAGCACAAGGGCGTGTCGGAAGGATTCTTAAGCGTATGTGTCATATAACCGTTACCGTTTCTGATTGAGGAGGCACAATTGGGCCAGAAAGCAAATCCCATTGGGCTGAGACTGGGGATTACCCGATCGTGGATCTCCAACTGGTATGCCGGGAAAGACTCGTTTTCGGACTATCTGCACGAAGATCTCGTTATTCGTAGATATCTCCGTAAACGTCTGGAACACGCTGGTGTTTCGAGCCTGAAAATCGAGCGTACTGCGAAAAAGATTCTCGTTTCGATCTTTACCTCGCGTCCTGGGATCGTCATTGGCAAGAAGGGTGAAGAAGTTGAGCGCCTCAAAGGTGAACTGCAGCATCTCACCCAGAAGGAAACCCAGATCAACATCAAGGAAGTCAAAAAGCCTGAGATGGATGCGCAGCTTGTGGCCGATAATATCGGTCGACAAGTTGAACGACGGGTTTCATATAAAAAAGCGGTGAAAAAAGCGGTCTCTACGGGTATGCGAATGGGTGCCGAGGGTATCAAAGTGATGATTTCGGGCCGGTTGAACGGAGCGGAAATCGCACGAACTGAGACATTCAAGGAAGGTCGAATTCCGCTGCATACGCTTCGGGCCGATATCGATTATGCATTGTGCGTCTCAAATACCACGTACGGTACGATCGGTGTTAAGGTGTGGATTTGTAAGGGCGAAGTCATCAAACGCGGCGAGAAGCAGCCGGGTAAAACGGGCCGCGATCAGTAAGGCGGAAAGGGAAACTGAAGCATGCTGGCACCAAAAAAAGTTAAGTGGCGAAAGCAACAGAAGGGTCGGACCAGAAGACTGGCTACCCGTTGCAACAAGCTGTCTTTCGGAGAATTTGGTATTCAGGCTCTTGAGCCGGGATGGATAGACAGCAGGCACATCGAAGCCGCTCGTGTTGCGATGACACGATTTGTTAAACGTGGTGGTAAGGTCTGGATACGTATTTTTCCCGATAAGCCATATACCAAGCATCCTGCGGAATCTCGTATGGGTAAGGGAAAAGGTGCTCCGGAAGGATGGGTCGCAGTAGTTCGGCCCGGTACCATGATGTTTGAAATGGCCGGTGTGCGCAACGATATTGCAAAAGAGGCAATGCGGCTTGCCGCTCACAAATTGCCTGTCAAGACCAAGTTTGTCGAAGCATCGTAAAGGATAGGGAACGGCATGAAAGCACAGGAACTTCGGGATTTGTCTCCCATCGAAGTCGAAGGACAGGTTGAGCAGCTGGAAGGCGAGTATTTTAACTTGCGTTTTCAGCACAAAATGGGACAGCTCAGCAATCCCTTGCGAATTCGGGAGATTAGGCGAGACATTGCAAAAGCCAAAACAGTCTTAAACGAGATGAAGCGCGCTAAGTAAGCGCGTTCTGTAACCAGCTCTGGTGAGGAAACGGATGACAGACAGAAATAGTCGGAAAGCACGAATCGGCACTGTTGTTAGCGACAAAATGGAAAAAACGGTCATTGTCGATGTGCAGCGGAAGGTGTCGGATCCCAAGTACGGAAAGATCATGCGCCTACGCAAAAAGTATGCTGCTCACGACGAGCAGGACTGCAATATCGGCGATCGGGTTAAAATCATCGAAACACGCCCAATGTCGAAAACAAAGCGCTGGCGTGTAGCCGAAGTCCTGGAGAAGGGGAAGATCATTTAACAGCAGTGAGCGGCACAGCTCGTGAACTCTTGAAACACGGATAAAAGCACTATGATTCAGGTTCAGACGTCTCTTAATGTGGCCGACAACTCCGGGGCAAAAAAACTCCAGTGTATCCGCGTGCTGGGCGGAACGCGGAAGCGGTATGCCTATGTCGGCGATATTGTTATTGTTGCGGTGAAGGATGCTATTCCGAATTCGCCGGTGAAAAAGGGTGATGTAGCCAAGGCGGTCGTCGTTCGCACCAGAAAAGAGTATCCGCGTAAGGACGGGACACTGGTCCGATTCAGTGATAACGCAGCAGTCGTTATCAGTGACACTGGCGAGCCGAAGGGAACGCGTATTTTCGGCCCGGTTGCGCGCGAGTTGCGCGACCGCAAATTTATGAGGATCGTTTCACTGGCACCCGAGGTACTCTAATACATAGGATTCGTAAAATGGCGTTAAAACTGAGGAAAAACGACAACGTTATGGTCATCGCCGGTGAAAGCAAAGGAAAAACCGGGCGGATCGTACGTGTTATGCCGGAAAAGAACATGGCCATTGTCGAAGGCCAGAATGTCGTCAAGCGTCACACCCGTCCCAGCCCGAAAAATCAGCAGGGCGGGATCATGGAAAAAGAGGCGCCGATTCATCTGTCGAATCTGATGCTGCTCGATCCGAAAAGTGGTAAGCCGACCCGGGTGGGAACGCGGATCCTTGAAGGTGGTAAGCGAGTCAGGTATTCGAAGAAGGCCAAGGAGTTGGTAGATTGAAGACGGAAAATGCTACAAAAACAACACCGCGCTTGCGAACGAAGTATGTTTCTGAGGTTGTACCTGCACTCCAGAAACGATTAGCGGTGCAGAATCCTATGCAGGTTCCCAAGTTGGAGAAGATTGTTATCAACATGGGTGTGGGTGAAGCTATCCAGGATTCCAAATTGATGGATGAGGCGGTTTTAACACTCAAAAGCATTTCGGGACAACAGCCGGTGATTACGCGTGCCCGTAAGTCCATATCGAACTTTAAGCTTCGTGAGAATATGGCGATCGGGTGCAAAGTGACACTTCGCGGTTCTCGAATGTATGAGTTTTTTGATCGGCTTGTCGCAGTTGCTATACCTCGTGTGAGGGACTTTCGTGGTCTTCCGAGAAAGTCGTTTGATGGTAATGGTAACTACACGATGGGAATCAAAGAAGAGATCGTTTTTCTCGAAATCGACCGAGACAAATTGAGTAGTATCAAGGGTATGGACATTACGATCTGTACTTCGGCAAGCAACGATAACGGTGGGCGTGCATTGCTGGAAGAGATGGGCATGCCTTTCCGGAAAAGTTAAACATAGGGGAGTGGCTGGTGGCTCGAAAAGCACTCATTGAGAAAGCAAAACGAACTCCAAAGTTCAAGGTGCGTCAGTACAACCGCTGTCGCCGATGTGGAAGGCCTCGCGCTTACATCCGTAAGTTCGGTCTCTGCAGGGTTTGTTTCAGAGAATTGGCTCTGGACGGCGCGATACCTGGTGTAGTGAAGTCTAGTTGGTAAGAAAGGCCCAATAAGCGAAGGAGATAAGGGTAGATGCTGACTGATCAGATTGCCGATATGTTCACGAGAATTCGGAACGCCATTCAGGCGCAGCGACGCACAGTGTCGCTTCCGGCAAGCAAGCTCAAAAAAGAGGTCACTCGCATACTTTTTGAAAACCATTTCATTAGCAAGTATGCATTTGTGGAAGGAAAAACGCAGGGCGAAATCAAAATTTTGCTCAAGTACGATGACCAGATGCGTAATGCAATTCAGGGAATTGAGCGTATCAGTACTCCGGGACGCCGCAGGTATTCTTCTGCTGACGCTATGCCGCGCGTACTTAATGGTATGGGTATGGCTATCGTTTCTACATCGCGCGGTGTTGTTACCGACCAGGAGTGCCGTAAGTTGCACATCGGCGGAGAAGTGATCGGCCGAGTCTGGTAAACGATTTGATAATCTTCGGATAGAGGAGAGTTAGCGTGTCTCGTATTGGTAAGCTTCCGGTTACGATACCCAGTGGGGTAGAGGTTAAAAAAGACGGCAATGTAGTTGCGATCAAAGGTGCAAAGGGTGCCCGATCGCACGAAGTTCCTCAATGCTTGAATGTAGAGGTTGCCGACAACAATATCGTCCTGAGCATAGCGAAAGAAATGCCGGAGAGCAAGGCACTCTGGGGTTTGAATCGTGTGCTACTGGCAAACATGGTCGAGGGAGTAAGCAAGGGCTTTCAGAAAACCCTCGAGATTGTGGGAGTTGGATACAAGGCCGAAATGACCGGCAAGGATGTCAAACTGACGGTAGGCTTGTCACATACGGTAACGATACCTGCAAGCGAGGGGATTTCTTTTAGGCTCGATGGCCCGACAAAACTTGTAGTTGAGGGTGTGGATAAGCAGAAAGTTGGTCAGGTCGCTGCTTTGATTCGTGACGTTCGTCCACCTGAACCTTACAAAGGTAAGGGCATCAGGTATCTTGATGAGCCGATTCGCCGTAAGGCCGGTAAGGCAACGGTTAAGTAAGTTTTCGATACCCATAATAGACGAGGGATGCACTACGATGGATAAGGCCCAGGAAAGAATTAAATCACGCAAACGCCGGATGATTCGTGTTCGCAAGAAAATTGTTGGGACTCCTGAACGTCCACGACTCTGTATTCGCAGAAGTCTTCGGCATGTTCAAGCACAAATCATCGACGACATCGCAGGGAAAACTATTGCGCAGGCCCATACCGCGGCCAAGTCCTTCCAGGAGAAAAGCTCGGGTGGAGAAAAACCTTGGTCCCAGAGTGAGAAATCCAAGGCTCTGGGTGAGATGCTGGCGCAAATGGCAAAGGACAAGGGTGTGGATAGGGTCGTTTTTGACCGCAGGGGTTATGGCTATCGAGGAGTTATCCGGGCTCTCGCTGAGGGTGCGCGTAGTGGTGGTCTGCAGTTCTAAGAGAGTTTTTGAAAGGAGAATGCGTTGATCGGCGAAAGTACGACATCCGCAATTCAGGGAACCGAAGCTCAGTTGTCCGAGCGTTTGATCGCTGTCAACCGGGTAGCAAAAGTTGTTAAGGGTGGACGCCGGTTCGGGTTTAATGCCCTTGTAGCCGTCGGTAATGGAAATGGAAGCATCGGTTTGGGCATGGGTAAGGCTAACGATGTCACCGAGGCAATCAGGAAGGCGACCGAGAGCGCGAAGAAGCGCATGAGCAAGGTCAGTCTTGTAGAAGAAACCATTCCGCACGATGTAATCGGCCGGTGGGGAGCAGGACGTGTGCTTCTCAAGCCTGCTGCGCCGGGAACAGGCGTTATTGCCGGAGGGCCTGCGCGTGCGGTTCTTGAACTGGCCGGAGTAAGAAATATTCTTACAAAGTGTCTGGGCACGACGAATGTGCACAACGTTGCCCGCGCGACCCTGGAAGGTCTGACCAGACTGAAAACCCGCGACGAGATTATGAAGCTTCGTCAGGTTGCCGCCTGATGGCGAATGGAGATAGAACTGATATGAGTAAGCAAATCAGAATTCGGCAGGTAAAGAGTGTCATCGGGAGACTGGTGAACCAGAAGCGCACAATTGAGGCGCTCGGTATTCGCAAGCGCGGAAGGGCGGTGGTTCATAACGACACACCTGCAATCCGTGGGATGATAAACACAGTAAAGCATCTGGTTGAAGTGGAAGAGGTATAAGGAGCTCAGCGTGATTACCTTGAATAATCTCCAGGCCGGTAATGGTGCCCGGAAAGAAAAAAGACGAGTAGGGAGAGGAACCGGAAGCGGCCAAGGTTGTACCGCAGGCTACGGGATGAATGGTGCGAAGGCTCGTAGCGGCGATAAGTACAAGGCCTATTTCGAGGGTGGTCAAACCCCGCTTACGCGCCGGGTTGGAAAACGCGGATTCAAAAACCGCAACCGAACCGAATGCCAGGTAATAAATCTTGGTCGTATAGCACAGGCCGTTTCCGATGAAAAGGAAATCGATGCACAGTGGCTCTCTGACAAAGGACTTATTGGCCGGGCTGATGTGCCGGTGAAGGTACTTGGGCAGGGCGATTTTGACAAAGCAATTGTGGTGAAAGCCAATGCTTTCTCCAAATCAGCACGTGAAAAAATTGAACAAGCCAAGGGCAAAGCAGAGGAACATACGAGTGCTTGAAACTTTTGCCAATGTATTCAGGGTCCCGGAGCTCCGTAAGCGTATTGGGTTTACGGCTCTGATGATTTTCATCTACCGTGTGGGCGGTCACATTCCTACGCCTGGAATTGACTCTCGTGCTCTTGCGGAGTTTTTTGCGCAATCGCAGAATACCCTGTTTGGGTTGTACGACATGTTTGCCGGCGGGGCTTTTTCGAAAGCTACAATCTTTGCTCTCGGGATCATGCCCTACATCAGCGCTTCAATTATTATCCAGCTTCTGGGAACGGTGTTCCCTTATTTTCACAAGCTGCAGCGTGAAGGTGCCGAGGGACGGAAGAAACTGACTCAGTATACCAGATATGGAACGGTTCTCATTGCGCTCTTTCAGTCCACGGCAGTTGCAATCTACCTGCAGAGTATCACCTCTCCTGTTACGGGGAGTTCAGCGGTAATTCCATCGATGCAGGGCATTCAATTCATGCTCGTAACGATGATCAGTTTGACTACAGGAACCATCTTCGTAATGTGGCTGGGCGAACAGATCACCGCTCGTGGTATTGGCAATGGTATTTCGTTCATCATTTTCATAGGTATCGTGGCCCGCCTTCCCGATGCGGTTATCGGCGAGATTCAGCAGTTACGAGCCGGAACACGCGGCGCGTTCACCGAAGCGGCAGTTTTGGCGGTGGTGCTTGGTATGACCGCCTTGATCGTCCTGATGTATCAGGCTGCTCGGCGTATACCGATTCAGACACCGAAGCGAGTTGTTGGAAACAAAATGTATGCCGGTCAGAACACGGTGCTGCCACTTCGGCTGTTGATGGCGGGAGTTATCCCCATGATCTTTGCATCATCGCTGCTGTTTATCCCGAGCATGATAGGTAGTTTTTTCCCGCGCTCGGAAGCAGTACAGAGCATTGTGGGGGCTTTTGCACCCGGGCAGCCGGTATATTCTGCAATCAATGCGTTACTTATTATATTTTTCACCTACTTTTACACGGCAATTATTTTCAATCCGGTCGATATTGCCGACAACCTGAAAAGATCAGGTGGCTTTATACCGGGTATTCGTCCGGGGAAACACACCTCGCAATACCTGGATAGAGTTCTTACGAGAATTACATTGCCGGCTGCAGTATTCCTTGCGTTTATTGCGGTGGTTCCGTTTCTCTTCATAGGTGCCATGAATATCTCGTTTTTCTTTGGAGGCACCAGTGTTCTTATCGTGGTAGGTGTAGCTTTGGATACGCTTCAACAGCTGGAATCCCACCTGCAGACAAGAAACTATGAAGGGTTCATGAAAAAAGGGCGACTTCGCGGAAGGCGATATTGACCCCCGGCGGCAGGTGAGTGATTGTGCAGCCAGAGAGGACAGGATTGTGAAGGTAAAGGCATCGGTTAAAAAGATCTGTGCAGGGTGTAAGGTAATCAAGCGACGTGGAGTCGTGCGGGTAATCTGTGCTCGCACTCCCAAGCACAAACAGCGTCAAGGGTAAGTGTTTCCCTTTTCCAGGAGGAATTTGATTTGGCACGTATAGCAGGTGTTGACGTCCCGAATAAGAAACGGTGTGAGATTGGACTTACCTATATCTACGGTATTGGCCATTCTTCGGCAGTTGATATTATCGAAAAAGCCGGCGTGGACGGTCGGAAAAAACTCGCCGAGTTTACCGAGGAAGAGCTGGATCGCATTCGTAAGGTGATCGACAGCGACTATGAAACCGAAGGTAGTCTTCGTACGAAGGTGCGCATGAATATCAAACGGCTCATGGATATCGGCTGTTTTCGCGGATTGCGTCATCGTCGTAGCCTCCCGGTCAACGGGCAGCGTACGCGGACCAATGCTCGGACTCGTAAGGGCCCGAGAAAGACTATTGCTGGTAAGAGGAAGGCACCGTCCAAAGGGTAATCGTTCAACCAGGCAGGCGAGGAAAACGTAAATGAACAAGTCGAAGGGCAAAGCGAAGAAAATCAAGAAGCGCGGTGTAGCCGAGGGTGTTGCCCACATCCGTGCAACCTTTAATAACACGATCGTGAACATAACCGATCAGGCGGGTGGAGTAATTGCCTGGGGCTCGGCCGGAAAAGCCGGATTTAAGGGCTCCCGGAAGAGCACCCCTTTCGCTGCACAGATTGCAGCTGATACGGTTGGAAAAAGTGCATACGATGCCGGTGTTCGCAAGGTTGAAATTCATGTTCGGGGCGCAGGGAATGGCCGCGAAGCGGCGATTCGAGCACTGGCGTCATCGGGTTTACGGGTAAGTGCAATCAAAGACTTTACCGCAGTACCTCACAACGGGTGTCGACCACCCAAAAGAAGAAGGATCTAAGAGGGTTCTATGGCAGTGTATCATGGATCGAGCTGCAGGCTTTGTCGCCGTGAGGGACAGAAGCTTATGCTCAAGGGTGAGCGGTGTAAAACAGAGAAATGTGCATACGAGCGGCGTCCCTTTCCTCCGGGAACCAGGGCCTCGCGTCGACGGAAGAGTTCTTCCGAGTATAACCTTCAGTTGCGGGAGAAGCAGAAAATTCGCCGGTTGTATGGGGTTCTGGAGCGGCAGTTCCGGCTTTATTTCGATCAGGCGGCTCACGTAAAGGGAGTAACGGGTGAAAACCTGTTGCGCATTCTCGAAATGAGACTGGACAACGTGGTGTACCGGATGGGTTTTGCGCCTTCGCGCAAAGCGGCTCGACAGCTGGTGCTTCATAATCATTTCGTGGTAAACGGTAAGAAAGTAAATATCCCGTCGTACCGTGTTCGCCCATCCGATATCATTCAAGTCAAAGAAAAGAGCAAGAACTTGGAGCTCATCCATAGTGCGCTGAAGACGATGAAAGAGACGCCGGATTGGCTTTCGGTGGATAAAGTGAAGTTGTCGGGGTCTGTGATACGGGAACCCGAGCGTACATCGATGCCGATGGATGTGAACGAACAATTAGTCGTTGAACTCTACTCCAAATAGCGAGAGGACGGTTTTCGCAATGAAGTGGAAAAGCTTGCTCATGCCAAAGGCGATACAGATCGAGAATCCCGAAGGTATTCCCAATTTCGGGCGTGTCACCGTTGCTCCATTGGAAAGAGGGTGGGGACATACCATTGGGAACGGGATTCGTCGGATTATGCTTTCTTCTCTGCAGGGGGCCGCTGTAGCATCCGTGCGAATCGACGGTGTGCTGCACGAATACAGCAATATCGAAGGGGTAGTTGAGGATGTATCCGATATTATCTTGAACCTCAAGAAGCTTCGCGTCAGGCTCGTTTCTGATGAAGATGCCATTCTTCATCTGGATGTTACCGGCGAGGGCGATGTAAAGGCCTCTGATATCGAGAAGAATCCCGATGTTGAGATACTCAATCCTGACCTCCACATTGCAACTATCAATGCAGATGCGAAGCTCAAGATGGAGATGAGGGTTTCGGATGGACGCGGGTATGTTCCTGCGGAGCAGAACAAGAGAGAAGATGATCCGGCCGGGACAATTCCAATCGACGCCATTTTCTCTCCGATTCTCAAGGTGAACTATGTCGTTGAAAATACGCGTGTGGGACAACGAACCGATCTTGATAAGATCGTGATGGAAACATGGACCGACGGAAGTATGACTGTAGAAGACTCGCTTGGTTATGCAGCGAAGCTTCTACACGATCATCTGGAGGTTTTCATCAATTTTGAAGGTGATCTTGAGCCGGTCGAGGAAAAGGCTGCCGACGAACGAGCAGAGAAATTGCGTCAGTTACTCAAGATGCGCGTCGATGAGCTTGAATTATCGGTTCGGGCAAATAATTGTCTCAAAGCGGCTAATATTCATACACTGGCTGATCTTGTCCGAAACCATGAAGCAGATATGCTGAAATATAAAAATTTCGGTCGGAAATCCTTAATCGAGCTGAACCAGGTACTCAATAACCTCGGATTGCAGTTCGGAATGGATGTGGACAAGATACTCGGGCAGGAGCGAGAAATCGGTTAATCCCCGCTGGTGGTGGAAAGTAACAGCACGTCGGAAGGTAGAAGAGGTAAGAGAGCATGCGACATTTATACGCAGGAAGAAAGCTAAACAGGACGGCGAGTCACCGGAAGGCGATGCTGTCGAACCTTGCCGTTTCGATACTGGACAAAGAACAGGTCGTTACGACCGTTGCGAAAGCAAAGGAAGTTCGGGGTAGAGTCGAGCGGCTCATTACGTATGGCAAAGGTGGTACACTTCATGACATCCGCCTGGCTGCGCGTACGGTTAAAGACAAGGCCATACTCGATAAGCTTTTCAAGGACATTGCTCCATCCTACAAAGAACGTGAGGGTGGGTACGTCCGTGTGTTGCACATGGGCGAGCGCCATGGTGACAACGCCGAGATGGCAATGATCCAGCTGGTCGGGCGATCTGGTGAAGAGAAACCCAAGAAGAAAAAGAAGAAGGCTGCTGCGCCTAAGCCGTCTTCCAGTACACCGCCGGTTGCGGCCAAGACTGAAGAGGCATCCGGCGAGAAGAATGCAGAGGAACCTGTAACTGAACATACAGCTCAGGAGACTCAGGGCGAAGCCAAGGTCAGCGAGAAGAGCGAAACGGCTGAGACGGCTCAGGAAACCTCGGAAACAAAAGAGGCTGAGAAAGCCGAAGCTGCCGAGGGGAAAAAAGCGGAATCACCGAAAGAGAAACCCGAAAAGCCGGAAGACGAAAAGAAATAGGCATTGTAGATCGATCGCGATTACACCTATAGACTTCCAATAACAAGGAGATTTGATCGATGGCATTAGTCCCGATGAAACAGATTTTAGATGAGGCCAACAAAGCCGGGTACGGTGTCGGCGCATTCAACGTGAACAACATGGAGCAGTTGCAGGCGATCTGCGACGCTGCGGCCGAGACGAAGTCACCCGTCATTATCCAGGTGAGCCGGAATGCCTTGAAGTATGCCGATAAGGGACTGCTTGCTGCGATGGTCAATTACATGGCCGGTCAGAAGTACCCTGATATTCCTATGGCTCTGCACCTTGATCACGGACCCGATATCGAAACTATTGAGGAATGCGTTAAGCTCGGGTTCACCTCGGTCATGATCGATGGATCTCTGGATTATTCGACAAAAGATGCAGCCGGCAAGCACCCTGCTCGCTCCTTCGAAGATAACGTTCGAATTACCAAAGAAGCCGTTAAGATTGCTCATGCAGCGGGTGTGAGCGTGGAAGGTGAGATCGGAACTCTTGGTGGAATCGAAGACGACACGGTTGCCGGTGAGGTACATCTTACTGAGCCTGGTGAAGCAGAAGAGTTCGTTAAGCAGACCGGTGTCGATGCACTGGCCATTGCAATCGGTACTTCGCATGGTGCATACAAGTTCCCTGTAGGAACCGAAGTAAAACTTGCACTTGAGATTGTGGATGACGTTCACAAACGTGTGCCTGATATTGCGCTGGTGATGCACGGTAGCTCCTCAGTACCCAAACACATGGTTGATGAAGTCAACAAGTACGGTGGAAAGGTCCCCAACGCAGTTGGTGTACCTACTGCCATGATTCAGGACGCTATCAAGCGCGGCATGCGCAAGGTCAACATCGACACCGATGGTCGCCTTGCTATTACCGCAGCGATCCGTAAGGTTTTTGTCGAGAGCCCTGAGAAGTTCGATCCTCGTAATTACCTCGGCCCGGCTCGTGAGTCCGTGAAGACCTGGATCATCGAAGAGATGAAGGCTTTCGGGACAGCTGGACATGCGGGTGATTACACTCCGATTACTGTCGCTGATATGAAAAAGCAATACGGAGGCTAAACCGAATTTCGGGTGCGCCCCTGAGGAATAAGGGCATAGTGTGCAGGTCGCATTATGCCTTTCCTATTGAGCCGGGATCGACCAAGAGCGTATATTTAGTTGATCGGATTGCAGGATCATTACCACTATAAGGGAGATGAAAACAGGCATGCGAAAGCGAAATTCCATAGCGGGACTCGTTGGTACTCTTGTCATCGTTTCGTGCTTGCCAGTGGCATCTCAGGTAGTCATGTTCAATTGGCCTACCGAATGGCTGACTCAGCGAGGGGCATCAGTAGATGCAAAGCTCATTCTCGATACTGCTCAGGTAAGCAACAAACGGGTTACGCTTTCCTTGTACGTGTCCCGAGATGGCCAGTCCCGCCGTGTTGCTCGTAAGAGTTTTACGGTGACCGATTACACTGCGGATATCAGCCTTGGCAGTATACCGGGTCCGCTATTTGGCGGTACGGATTTTGCCAAAGTCGAATGGTCCGTAAGCGGAACCGAGGACCAGGGGGAGCTTGGGCCGATCGGAGTTGTCGCACTTCCTGAGATCCGACCGATCGATTCAATTATGGCGATCTCGTCGGCACAAAAGGTGACGTGCGAATCGGCTAAGGAAGCTCTCTCCCAGGATTCATATATCGAGGTTTCAGGGGTTCAGACGGCATTCATGTGGGATGACACCTATTTCAATATTGTCATTAGAAAAGATGGGAAAGCGCCTGAAGGATCAGTTTCCTTTGGAATCGATGGTAAAAATGCAAAGAGCGCATTTGTGGCCTATGCGGATCGCTTCATTCATTATCATCCGGGGAATGATTCTGTGAGTTATGTGCATTACACGAGGTCCTTCGAGGATGACAGCATCGATTACACACGCAATGACTGGCATCACGAAGGGGAGATTGAGAGTTCCGAGGAGTGCGTGATTATCAGAATGCCGTGGTACGATATGGGTATGGCAAAGCCTTTTGCCGATCGCCGGTTTGGTATCGGGATTATGAATGTCAAGGAACCCAATGTAGTGGAAAATGCGTTTCCTGAAGACGCACGGTATTTTCTCCCTGGGTCATGGGGAAACATCATATTGCGTGATTAGATTTGCGGTGGCTGTAGTTCAATCGGTTAGAGCACCAGATTGTGGTTCTGGACGTTGGGGGTTCGAGTCCCCTCAGCCACCCCATAAACCAAAAAAGGTAGAGGCATGCATCCTCTACCTTTTTTTTCTGGCTTTTCAGTTTAACTATGACTACCAGTCCAGAAGCCGCCGTTCTCCCTCCAGTTTCTTAATGTCGGTAATGTCCTGAGTTATTTCCAGGCACCCTCGGTAGACATTCTCACCGTCTCTGAGGGCGATGTACCTGATATAGATAATCCGGCCCCCCATCTCGATCCAGAAATCAGCAGTGGTTCTCGAACTATCGCGAAAAGAATCGAGGATTTTCTGCACCACATGTACACTCTTAGGTGGGTGACAGTTCTGGACTTTTCTTCCAATCACACCTGGGCTGCGCGGGAAAATGCGGTCTGCGGTCGCCGAGTAGTAGATGACTTCGTCTTGTTCATTGACATACGTAAGATCAACCGGCAAATTGGTCAAGAGAAGATTTGCCTGATCCAGTGTCATTCGCCCGGTTTGAAAAGCAAGGGTCCCTTCAGGGGCAGCAATGGCTTTTTTGCGGGCATCTTTGCGGGGCCGGTGTGGTTTCGGTATAACCCATGCGTACCCGATTTCATTTTCACCATCGCGGATTTCTGTCCATTCGCTGTCATCGAGAGTTTCGAGTGCAAGTGGATAGAGTATCCGCTCCTCTTTGTAGATCATATCGTTGATAGCCCTCGAAAGACGGAAGAAAAGATCCAGAAAAGACACCGGCTTGTTTTTGTCCAGAACCAGGCGCGCATCTTTCAGGAGCTTCCTGATATCATCGTGAATTGCCCACATGACTTGGGTAGGTCCGGTCACTTCGTGCCGTTCGAGAGCGGGAAAAAGCTGATTTTCTTTTCGCGTGTAATGGATGTTAATCTGACTGATACTCTGGAGTAATGCTGATAGCTGTCCGTTGATCTCATGCATCTTGTCTAAAGAAGGTGGGTCTCCCAGTTCGCCGATCTTTCGAGCCAGGGAAGAAAGGATACGCTCTGCGGCACGGTTTTCAAGCATGAAGGTATGCAAAGGGTGCCCCGGAGGCGTCGACGGAGGCTCGGTGTGCTCTAAGGATTCTTCAAATACCCGAACATGGACATCACACAGCCGCTTGATTTCCTCCTGCCCGATTCCCTCTTTCATCAAATCTTGCTCCATGCCGGAGATCTCGCGTGGTTCGATCTGACTGATCAATGCTTGGAAGCGAGGCTTAACCTGCTGGACTGTAGCTCCCTGGTGAAGCTCTCTGATTATCTCCTTGAGTGTCTCCCGACGTGTACGTGGGTCTGAGATCGGCTGATTGCCTGACTCATGCGCCACTGCTATGTCTTCTCCCGTTTCTCCGTGAATCTTGTCGACGATTTTTTTCATGAGGCCATCGGTGGTGAATCCACCGATTCCTGCTGCTTGAGAGATCGTGGTTACGGTACTCACGGTTTTGCGGGCAACAGGATTGGTAAGGAGCTTGTACTTGGGTGAAAGAGAAATCAGGTATTCGGTAATAAAAGGATAGGCCTGAATGAGTTCATTAATTTTGGTTGACGGGGAAATGTGCATCGCTTACTCCTGCATGGTTGGAAGCTTCACGGGCTCATTGTTCAGAGTGTTGAGTGCTCGTAGACCAAAGTGTAGTAGAGGGGGGGCAAAGTTGTGTTCTGCTCTCTCCCCCTCTATGGCCGAAGTGTGATAATGGCTCGAGGGCCAGCGATCAAAAAACCCGCTCAGAGACTAAACTGCCCGAGGAATCAGAAACACTTCTTCTGGCCTTTTCTTGCTTCTTTATGGACCTTTCCGTCTTCTCCG
>JBEPYC010000012.1:0-26989 GCA_041641555.1 Chitinivibrionales bacterium
GCCAAGACCTGCTTCAAGCCACTCGAGAAGAGACCAGGGGGACGCGCGCCTCGTTTGAACGCGTGATGACACGTGAACAGGAGAATCTCGATTTCGATCAGTGGTTGGAGGACAACCCGCAGGGAACGCGCGAGGATTTTCAAAAAGACAGTGTTGGTGCGACAAACCGGGTACGCAGCGCCGAGATCGCCTGGCAAAACGCCGTGCTTGAACAGCAGCTCGATGAATACGCGGTGAAACACAGCAGGAGGGGCATGTATAACTCCCTGCTCTGGCTCGGTGGTACGCACGTTTACAACGTCATGGACGCACTGGCTTCGAGCCAGGCATTTCATGATGACCAGGAGCGAAGGCCAACGGTGGCGGGCATGCTGTCGGCGGTACCTTTCCTGGGGCTCGGCCAGGTGTACAATAAGGCATTATCCAAGGCCGGTCTGGTTTTTATGACCCAATCGGTACTCGCTGGACTTGCGTATAACTACGACTACCTTCGCACTCAAGCCGAAAACCAGCTTCTTGCGATCGAGCAGTCAGAAACACTGAGCCCCGGGCAGATTGAAATCTATCGAACGGAATGGAGAAACCGTCAGCGGACGGTTCTCAGATTGCGCAATACGTATATCTGGTACTGGCTTTTGTTTTACATGTACGGAATTTTCGATGCCGTTGTCGATGCACATTTACATGATATCGATCAACGGATGCGACTGACACCAGATCTGGCGGTGTTATCGAACAGGGCGGGACTTCGATTAGAGCTCAAGTTCTAATAATCCTTCATATTCGGCACGGATCCGAGGAAACGAACTTTGAGTTGATTTTCATCGAGAAGGTAGAAAGAGGGGACCTCTTATGCCGGTCACATTAAAAGACATCGCCGAGCGGGCGGGCGTTACCGCTGCCACTGTTTCGATGGTGATAAACAACAAGCCCAATATTTCTCAGTCAACTCGAAAAAAAGTGCTGAAGATCGCCAAAGAACTGAATTATTACCCCAATGTAATTGCTCGCGGCCTGGCCACGCGCAAATCCAATGCGGTGGGGGTTATTGTTCCGAACCTTGCATCTTCTTTTGTGGTCCGGGTGCTTCAGGGCATCAAAAGCACCAACCGTGATGTGGACTACACCGTTCAGCTTTTCGATACTATCGGGCAGAAAGAAAACGAGTCGCAGCTTTTTCAGCGCCTCGCACGTGAGCGCCGCATCGACGGGGTCATCCTCATCGGTCCTTCGGTCAGTGATAATCAGCTGCAGGTGTTCCGAGATGAAAGCGTCCCGAGCATCGTTGTGGCCCGACGATGCGATTTCCTCGACTCGGTTTTCGTGAACAATGAACGTGGAGCAACCGACGCAACCGACTACCTCTTTGAGAAGGGCCACCACCGCATCGCGTGTGTTATCTGTCGAAAGGCCAGTCTTCCGGCCGATGAACGTCTTGAAGGATACAAAAAATCCCTTGCTTCGCGTAATATCCCCTTCGATGAGAACCTGGTGTTTGAAATCCCCGACGATACTGTCGTGGATGGCATGGAGGTTTTCTTCCAAATCCGGGAGCGAGCCGGCGATGCAACTGCTGTATTCGTTCCGGCGGGAGATATGCCGGCAGTGGGAATCATTAAAGAAGCAAAAAAGTACGGAATCTCAGTGCCTGAACAGATGGCAGTAGTGGGCTACGACGATGTGCCGGCAGCAGAGGTGATCGAGCCGACTCTCACCACGGTGCGTCAACCGAAACTCGAAATGGGTGACTACGCTATCAACATGATTGTTGACAAACTCGAGGGGCGTGAATCGAGCACCAAGCACAAAGAACTCCAAACCAAATTCATCATCAGAGAATCCGCCTGACTGAATGACAAGATTCGTTATTGCACTGGACAGTCCTGTTGAGGCGCTGAATATCGGAAAACCCCGTCTACCGGGTCTTGTTGCCGCCTATCCTGCTTTCGACTTTGTATTTCTTCCCAGCGACGAAAAACTTGTCGACCATATCGCCGATGCTGATTATGTAGCGACCTGGCATTTTCCTGCCGACCTGTATCCTCGGGCTCGACACCTCAGAGCAGTTTTTACCCCGGCGGCAGGAAAAGACTGGGTTGCCCAGGACCCTTCCGGGCGAGTCCCGGTGTTTTACGGGACCTTTCACGGTGAGCTGATCGCACAATCCCTTCTCGGGGCAATGCTCAACTTCAACCTCCGGATTGCTCAGCATTGTGCGAATAAATCCGCACGGGATTACCAGCGGGACACACTGCCGCCGGCAGGTTCGCTCAGAAAGCAACATGTTCTTATCGTAGGTTACGGTAACATAGGCAGGCACTGCGCACGGGTGCTCCGGCCTTTTCACACACAGGTAAGAGGAACTACCCGGAAACCATCCCGGGATCATGACTCCGAAACAGGTGCGCAATACGTTTCTTTCCATGATCTGGACACCGTGCTTCCCTGGGCCGACCACGTGGTCGATTTACTCCCAGGCTCCCCCGAAACGCGCGATGTCTTTACCAGAGATCGATTCGCGCGCATGAAACATACGGCGATCTTTTATAACTACGGAAGAGGAACTACGGTCGATGAAAACGCAATCTGCACGGCTCTGGCCGATGGAACCATTGCAGGGGCAGCACTCGACGTTTTCAAACAGGAGCCTCTTTCTTCCGATTCACCGCTCTGGGATGCCCCCAATCTCATTATAACTCCTCACAGCTCGTGCTTTTTCCCCGACTACGCCGAGCTTTTTGAACAGGAGCTCCTGCAGCATCTTTCGAACCGGGTACTCACAGAAGGATAGCCCCAGGTGGAACTTACCCAGATCTACCGATTCCATTCTCCCAATCTGGGTGATCTGTACTCCAATCCGGCACGGTATTTTTTCCCGAACAGTACCGTGCGCAAGATAGACATAATGCGCAAGCTGCAGGGCACGACTTTCCAGGGGCCGGTCATAGTCGGGGGAGGGGGGTTACTCGGGTGGCATCGATTTCAGCGCAATCTCCGCTGGCTTTCCCGGGCCGATGTGCCCGTTATCCTGTGGGGAATTGGACACAACAGCATTGTCAACAAGAAAAAAGGCTACCTGCGCCGCCCCTGGATTCGGTATCCAGGATTTCTCCGCCGGTTCAGCCTGGTGGGTCTTCGCGATACGCCAACTCCCTATCGCTATGTGCCCTGCCCCAGCTGCATGCACCCATTGTTTCAGAAGAAACGATCGGTTACCCGGCCGTTCGTGGTATACCGACATGCACAGATTCCCTTCCCCGCACTACCCTACCCGTCGCTGACAAACGAATGCGAGCGTCTTGCAACCGTTCTTGATTTTCTCGGTTCCGCCGAAACGATTCTCACCAACAGCTATCATGGTGCGTACTGGGGGCTGCTACTCGGCAGAAAAGTCCTTGCAGTCCCCTGGTCAAGCAAGTTCTACGCGAATCCCCGCATCACGACCGTTCGTCACACAACACTGCTCAATACCGCCAGGCTCCGGGAAGCAGTCGCGGGGTGTACAGCCTCTCCAACTATGCTCGAAGAGGCGATCGAGCAGAATCTTCGTTTTTACGAGGAAGTCAAACAGATCGTGTAGCGCAGGAATTAAGAAGAGTCTCAGTTTAGTTCGGCCAGGTGGTATACCAGGGCGGGATCCACCAGGGCATCGAAAATCTCTTCGTTGTGAGAAATCATGAGCAAAGCTGCGCCCCGATTGCGATGCCGCTCAAGGATCGCAAGTACCCTCTGAATACTCCCGAAATCCAGAGCGTTAAGTGGTTCATCCAGAATAACAACACCAGTCTTGAGCACAAGTGTCCTCAGAAGGTTCAATCGTTGCTTCTGTCCGCCACTCAGGAGCTTGACCTTTTTGTTGAGAAATGAGCTGTCGATTTCGCCTTCGAACAACTCCGCGATATCCGTCTTCAGAGACCGGTTTCGCCCCTTCTCCAAAGGGAGCCCATCGAATGTTTCCTTCACCGTCGCTTCCAAATCAAGGGCTTCATCGGCATGCTGAAACACCATGCCAGCATTCTTTCCCCAGACTTTTTGCGGCCACATTCGAGGAGGTGTCTGGTGGGTCATTGTTTTCCCCAGAAGCTTCATCTCGAATTCTTCGGCCTGATAAAGTCCCATGATCAGCTTTGCCAGTGTCGTTTTACCGACTCCGCTCGGAGCCTTTACATAGACCATTTCGCCGCTGCGCACGGTCAAACGAGCCGGACGGGTTTTGGCGTGATCCGCGTAGATACCGAGTTTTCGCCCGAATATCGAGAAGCGGGGACTGACATCGAGCACTACTTCACCCGCGGAACTGGCCGGTACTCGACTGCCCGAAGCCTTACGAAGCCAATTGAGATAATGATCTGGCGAAAAGTCCCGTACCGACACTCTCGATTCGCCGGCACGCACGAGTTCCTTGAATCGCACCCGAGATAGAATATCGTTGTGTTTCTGAAAAATCTCGCTAATTATCGAATAATCGTGTGTGATCAGCATTGCCGTAAAAGGGCTTTTGCGGAAGGTATCGAACAGAAGCTCCAGAAAGAGATTGCGGTAGACATTGTCGAGACTCCCCGTAGGCTCATCGAAAACAAAAAAATTGGTCCGGTCTTCAGGATTGCTCGACTGAAAAAGTCCGATTTTCTTGAATGCCATCGCAAGCAGAAGCCGCTGTTTTTCGCCTCCACTGGGACGATAGGGCTTTGGGTATATCCTGAGAATCCGCTCAAGAGTCTCCGCCGGCACAGACTGCCACAGTCTGCGCAGGACATCCTCTTCATTGGTTGCTTTCGAGAGGCTCCCCTCATTGAGCTGCTCGTGCAGGCGAACCAGCGGGTTCAGATGAGAAGATGGCTCCTGGAACACAAAGAAGCTGTTCTCCTGCAGGTTGCGGGTCCATGAGCGCCGCAGATACTCGGAATAGTTCCTGCCGTTTACCGATACACGAAGCCGAGCCGGATCGATCAACCCGTAAATCGCCTTCGATATCATCGACTTGCCTATTCCCGACTCTCCAAACAGAAACGTTATCGTATCCGGCTCGATTACAAAATCGGAGACACTCACGACAGGACGGGTCTCGGTAGCGATCTCGACCGAAAAGCGTGCCTGATTCACAGCTGGTTCCTTTCGGCGTATCCGTTGGAAATATTATAGATACTGACCAGCGTAAACACGATCAGAAACGCGACACTGACACCCTGCAGATGGATGGTAAAAAGCTGCGGGAAATAGGAGACATCGGAGAACAGGCTTGCGATACTCTGAATATCCTGTTTACTGTCGTAGTGGGCAAGCAGGCTTCCCAGTGTGGGAGGCAACGAGATAGGATTGACATCGGTAGACAGCCCTACAGATATGATGAAGTCGACACTGCATTGAAGAAAAACCGCTATGCCGAAGACCGAAATCAGCTTATTGAAGATGTGGATTCTGCTGTTTCGCCAGAGAATGTTGAAGTTGACGATTCGGCTCTCCCGAATCCCGCACACACGCATTGCGTTAAAAAAATCAAGTTTCCGATAATGGTCGATACGCTCTCGCATCAAATCCACCACTTCCGGGAAGATAAACAGTGCCATGGCAAACGCCAGCAAGGGAAACAGTTGCATTTTGCTCGATATGATTCCCTGGCGGTGCAAGGTTGTTACAATCACATAGCCAAAGAGAACGCCCACAATCTGCGGAATGGATCGAACCAGGTTGAGCAGAAAGGTCACCACGAAATGGGTCTTTTCTCTACGTCTGCTCTGCATGGCATCCAGCAGAATGGTGAAAACCCATCCGAGCACGAGTGTAAACAGAATAACCAGTCCGGATATGATCATGGTGTTGATAAACCCTGAAACGACCAGCTTCAGAGAAGGTCGATTGAGAAAGTGAAGATCCCACAGAAACAGCACCAGCACGACAAGCACCCACGAGAGTGCCCACCGTTTGTCTTTATGGCCGAAAAGATGCTGTATTGGTTTCATATCAGCTCATGAATCCGTGTTCTCGTACCCCACCGCAATCCGGTGCGACATCACATCGGAGAAAACCTCGGTAGCCTTGACGGTGTAGAACACCAGGAGAATCGTGGCAATTACGATATCGTAGTTCTTGTATAAGAGCTGACGAAGCATTTCGTAGCTCAAGTGCCCGTGAATATTTAGTGCCATTTCGATTATGATCAGCCCGGTTATCAGAAACGACGCCTGCTCCTTGAGAGTTGGCAGGTACTGAAATGAGGCATTCCGGTAGATGTGATCGAACACGTGACCGTCGAATCGCTTACGCATCCGAAAAATCCACCTATACGGAATGCCATCCGATGCGTGTGGATCATAGGAGTGGTTCAGGTTTTTCACATATGCGGTTTCGACATAGCCTTTCCGGCTTTCACTGGTCAAAAACGCATAGAACTTGTTCGAGTACACGATCAGCAACCCATTAGAAACAAGTGCAAGAACAGCCATGAACAAAGAGGTATCGGTATTCAACCGGGTCTTGAGGGCATAGGCAATCACGTAGGCGGGAGAAAACAAAACGAAGGTTGCAGCGACACCAAGAGTGCTTCGTCCCAGACGCAGCACTTTCTGAAAAAAAGAGAGCTGAGTCTGCTCGAGTTCTCGCCGTTTCAGGCAGAAGCGCCAGACGCCAATGGTGTGCACGCCGTAGTAGGTCAATGCAATGACTACGGCATATACGATCAAGAACGAGAGGTACATGCCAAGCAGCTCGCCTGCCTTGGCAATATTCAGCCGTTCGGACTCGTGGGATGATGTAAGTTTTTTAGCAAGCGCCTGCTCATGAGACGAAGCGATTTCTGCGAGGGCAGTTTCGTTGCGGTCGTGCTGTCCGGGGTAGTAAACATTGGCGACATCTTCAAGCAGTGCCCGGTCGAACGGGTCGTTAAAGTTTACGAAAGCCAGCTCGCCAAACACCTCGGTCTTTTCCTTTTCACTCGCCCGGGCATTCCGTTCATACCACCCGATCCCCGCAACAGCCCCGACCAGCACGACGGTGATCAGAACAACGCTGAACGCATGCTCGAGAAGCTTCCTTTTCATTGCTCCCGCTTTCTTATGAGCAATTCGCTGTGTTCATAGCGGACCTCCAGGGAACGCCCCAGAGCGATCTCTTTGAGATCCTGCACCAGATGCGCCGTGCTGTTTTTCAGATACTTTTCTACCCCTTTCGGCCCTTCGAGAACACATCGGAGTCCGGTTCCACCAGGAGAGCATTGCCATTCCGGGATGGTCTTATCCTTGCCCGTAAACTCGTTGAAATGGCCAAAGAAAAGCCGGTAGTCTTTGTTAGCTTCTTCGATTCTGGACATGATGCGTTGGGTCAAAAAACGGTCACTGGTTTGCCCGGGTTGGTAGGTAGCGGCTTGCGCCTGTGCGGGCTTATTGGTTTTTCCCCGAAGCCACCCGTAAGCGGATTCTTCAGACACCTTCGCAAATCGCATTCCCGAGTAGGTAAAGATGATTTTCAGCTCGGTTCCGACGGAAAGCTTCTGAGGTGACCCCGAAGATGGGTAGCGGGGATACAGAGCCGCGCCCGAAGCGGCCTCGACCATTTTACCTGCCACATGGCAATTGCGATACAATGATGCCCCGTTCCGTGCGCCAATAATCCCTCCGTCGTTGTCCCTGAGCAGGTAATAAACCGTTCCGTTCAGCGAAACGCGGGCCGCGGGAGTAATGCCGTCACCGAGTGTTGTTTCCTTTTTTTCGATCTTGAACGGAAGATTGGTGCCGAGTTCGGATTTCTGCTCCGAAGACAGACGTGTTTCGTACTTGTTAAAAAGCACGACAGCTTGCGGATTGGTTACCAGAAGAAAATCAGCAGCGTGTGCACCGCTGAATGGCACGGTGCACACAACTACGAAAAGGAGATGTTTGAGCATTGGGACTCCGGGCTACTTGCCTTTTTCCTGCCACTTTTCGATAGTGGAAAGCTGCGATGCTGTTCCGTACATATCGATGCTTGCAGGCTCAAACTGGTTGTCGAAATAGGCCAGCGACGGCAGTGAAAAGAGCCAGGTCCCCAGCGCCATTTCCTGATCGAGTTCATCGATCATGCGCGCATAAGCCTGCTTGTCACCCACCTCCCGTGTCGCCATGAATCCATGGATGTACTCCAGAAGCGTGGCGATATCCTCATGCTCCGCCGAAGAACCACTCAGGTCAAGCCCGAAAAAGTTGTTCGTGGCCTGGAATGATGACGGATTGGCAACGACTTCTCCTCCGCGATTGACCTGGGTCTGCAGGTTAACTCTATACGACGCGAAATCGGGTTCACGAAGGAATATATTGTAGAGGTCAAAAAGGAAATTACTTCGGTAACCACTGATCGGCACCAGCACTGCATCGTAATTGCCCCTCCCGATCTCTTCATTGCTTACCGCAGTCACTTTCACTTTCCCGTGAAATACTGCGGGGTCGTTGAGAATCGACACCAGCTCCGAAAGCTCTTCTCGGAAGCCGTAATTCAGGCAGGTCTGAATACGAACCGTATCCGGCAAAACATCGAAATCAGTCGGAGGATGCTGCATGAGAGGCATGACGATCTGTTCTTCAACATAGTAGGAGGTCGTCGGGAAAACACTGAAATTCAGGTAATCTTCATAGTTATCTCCCGCGCTTCGGTAATCGGCGATGTGTCGTTGCTGAGGAGTACCGATCCGGAAAAAACGGTCAACGAGAATCTCGTTGTTGACCAGCGACCGGAGCGCACTACGTTGCTCTCGATTCAGACGCCGGGTATTGTGGAAGAGCGCAAAAAAAGTCGTGGCGATACTCGACTTGTGAAAGTACTTGGTCGAATCGGATAGGATGGGAGATTTGGCACCGAAAGGAGTACTGAGAAGCGCATTGATGTTGCGGTTTTTCAGCTCTGTGGTATAGGTGCTGTTGTCAATATACGGGTTCAGAATAAGGTTGCCGATCTGCGCGGGTCCATCGGGCGTGTTCCGAAACAGGATTTTGTCTTCATATTCCCCGGCCTTGAGGTAAGGTCCGGTCCCCTCGGTATACGCAGGCGCATCCATCGAGGCGGTCGCGGGGAGAACCTTAAACGAAAGTACTTCTTTGATATCACCTTCGGTCCACATGCGATCCGGCCGGAACTGAAAGCGTATTTCGTTATTCTCATCCGGACCGACAAAATCGAAATCGGCAACTGCCTGTGATACGAGGATGTAATCAGGCGACAAACTTCCAAGCCGCTGAATTCTCCGAAGCGTAAACCTGAGATCCTTGGCCGCCCAGGAGACTTCCTGCGCCGGCGTAATCGTGACCTCATCTTTATCCATGGCAACGGCATAGCTCGAATGCCACTTCTTGGATGGATTCAGGCGAACCGAGACCACGCTGTTCTCATCGATTCCCATAAACTCACCCAACCCGTCTTCATACACGATTCCGCTCGGGCTTGCTGCCACATTGAACAGCCCGTCGAAAACAGCCTCGTCGAGTTTATCGGCAACCGTTACGGAGCTGGGAACATGCGGGTCAACCCGGGGCTTCTGGTGCGAAATGTAGGGCAGAACGACCTGGTTGCTCAAATCTTTGCGGAATACGAACCAGTAGAGCGCACCGCCGCCGATAAGGAGAACGGCTATGACTACCGGGATAACGACCTTTTTCATCTCTCCTCCTTCGAAATAAGGAATGCACCCGCAGAAAGCCGTATCCCGCTTTTACTCAGACGATGGATAGGGCATTCCGCTTCGCGAGCCGGTTAGTTCTTCTTGATAATAGGTTTCTGGACCATGACGCTTACCGGGAAAACCTTGTATGCCGGATAGGTAAATTCGATATGCAATACATTGTTCTTGCCCTGGTTCATCTGCACAGGTGTCACCTGGCATTCGTAATCGTTTGCCGCGGTCGGGGCGGTAATGCTGAAGCGACCTTCGTTTTTCAGAAGCTTCTTGTTGACAGAGATCTCATCGTACCACTGTTCACTGGCGGCATTTCTGGCGACCTCTTTCGGTAGCTTTATATTCACATCGTAGACAGGAAACTTGGCTTTCGTTTCGATTCTCACGTTCAAACGAACGACGAATTTATTCTTACCCCGTTTGTTACTGGTAACCGGCAAAGCGAAAACCCGGCGATACCGTTTCGGTTCGGTGATCCACTTGGCGGCATAGGGGTCAGATTCAGCTATCCGGCGAAGAATCTTCAGGTCTTCCCCTTTGTAGTACTTACCGTGGGTCACAATGGCCCGGGCCCGAATTACTCCGTCAGCCGAGAAATTCTTCACGAATTCATCGTAGAGAAGCGTGACCGCTTTTGCTGGGAATTCGTTTTCCTTCATCTTTTGAAGATGTGCAACCAGGTCTTCCTTTTTACGGTAGAGATCTCGCTGCCCTCCCGAAGAAAATGTTACATCGTAGGCCGGCGTCCAGACCGAATCGGTGTACAATGAATCGACCGTCTCAAGTTCATTCACCCGTTCTTCCAGAAACTTGTTGACCCGGTACCGACTGACTCGGATAATTGAAGAGTAAAGGGAATCCTCCAGACTCAGTACGGTCATTTCCTTGTGCGGCATCACTTTCTGCGGATTCAGAAACTCGACATCGGTGTGGAGCCCGCGAAGATTTGCTTCCGCGGTCTTCCAGTGGTACTCACGAATATTCTCGAGTATCGTCGAGGCCTGCTGATTCACCGAAAGTTTGTCCACTTCCTGGTACTTATCCATAAGAAACGTCAGGTGTGAGTTTTTACGAAGCAGGCCCAGCATTCCCTTGTAGTTGCCCTGTGACTTGATCACATTGAGCGCAGGCACCAGCTTGTTGGCTTCCTTTACCTGCCAGAGACGCTCTTCGGCATTGTCCGAGAGCTGCTGAATCTCCTCGTTCAAGGCTTTCGTGCAACTGAGTGACGAATACGTGCCGTGCCCTGCAAGCTGCTGGGGCACCATTCTCTTCGTGGCCGAAAGGCGTTTGACTACTGGTCCGAAAAAGGTGTTCGGTGGCATCGAAGGACCCTCGGCCACGTACTGCCCGATTGCATTGAGCGAATCCTTCACGGCCATGGCCGAGCGTGACGCCGAGTCGAAAGCAAGAACATAGTCGGATACCGTCACGAGTTCCTCAGGGCGGCGGACTCCAGCGGTGGCGAAGAGTTTCTCGACTTTTGCCAGAGCACCCACCTTATATCGCGCACTGTCCAGGGGAGCGTAATCGGTCTTTGTGGCCAGAAGCCCCTGGTAATATCCCGGCAACTCGGACATCCGTTTCGTGATAACCTTCTGGGTTTCCGAGACGACATTAGCCGGATAATTCTTCTTTCCATCGAAATACTCAATGAGACTATCCACATGCCCAAGGTACTCGGACGGTTTTCCCCGGGTACGGCAGTCTGCGTAGAAAAACTGGAGGGTTCCCCGGTAATTCTTCTGGAATGCCATTTCTTCTTCGAGCCCTTTTTTCAGGCTCTGATAATTCCGGTATGCCTCGTCATTGGAATCGATATCGTCCGGGAAAATGCTTTCGATCGCCAGAAGCTCCTTATGGACATTTTCCAGAGCAGCGGTATGATTGACAACCGTATCGACTGCCTGAGGATAATTGAAATTACAGTCGAAATTGAAACTGTTCCCTACAGTCTCGTAGAGATCACGATCGACCCTGTTTGCCTCGAGTGTGGACTTGTACTCGGCGTGCTTCGTTTCGAACTTGTAGCGCCACTGCGGTGCGTAGCGGTACTGTAGACTCAACTCGATATCCTGCTTGACAGAATCGATCAACCAGTAGTACTCGGGAACCTTTTCGGAAACCGGATACACAAAAACCGAATCGGGGTACACAGTCTGGTCTTCGATCTTTTCACCGGGATACTTCTTTTTCACAAGCTCTTTGGTGAAATAGCCGCGGAAAGAGGATTTATCCGGTGTGCTGAGCACCAGGTAAAAATTATCGTGCTGGGGAGGAGGGAACGCAATGAAATAGCGCTTGTTCTTCTTGAGCTTGAACTCTTTGTCACCTCGCTTGAGTTCGATGTACTTGCCTTCAACCGATGTGAGCTCCGGATCGGGCTTCAGCTGTTTGTACGCGGCACACCCAAATAACGTAAGAAACACGAGGCCTGTCAGCCACAACCTGGCCTTCATCGCACTCTCCTTTCATAACAAGCAATACCAGTCCCTCACGCGCATTTGCGGGATATCACGTGCGCATAGAAAAGAGGGCTCCGGCCAATGGTTTATCTCAAAATACGCAGCAGAATAACGTATTCTGCTGGTTTTGCATGTCCGTATCCGGCAAAGCCGGGATCATATCACTTCTGCTTCTCAGCAGAATGTGGTAGCTTCGCAAAAAAACCAAACTGGTTATCGAGCGAAACGCCGAGCAGAGCAAAATTCAAAAGGATGTTGTGTCGTATGAAGCGTAGAGCACTCCGGCATAGGCCTGATCATGCAGCGTAGCCAAATAGAGGCACTTATACAATATACAGTGATGCACATTACGAGAATCAAGAGCCTTTATTCTCAGGGTATACGGGGTTGCACGACACAAGGTTGCACGAGAACCCATTCCCATCAGGCAAAAACGATTTTTGCTTTAATTGAGCACTATTAGAAACACTTTTACGCCTATCCTTATCTGATTTTGCTTTAGTTTTGTATCCAACACCAGTGTTTTCTGCTTTTTTATAGATGCATTCGTCACAGAAGGAGCATGTTGCATGAAGTACCCGCGGATGACCTGCCTGAACGGCTATTGGGATTTCAAACCGATATACGACACCGAACCCGCCGAAACGATCGCGAAAACTCCTCCGGAAGAGGGCTGGGTCAGCGATACCTACATCGTTCCATCAATATGGAACAGACCCCGCAATGCCGTGCGCAAAAAAGGTGAACGGTACTACCATTCAATTAAGAATTACGATGTTTCCGATGAGCACGAGTTTCTGTTCGACGCCTACCGATATCCACTCGACTGGAGTAAGACCAGGCGGGCCTGGGTAAAACGGAGCCTGGATATTCCTGAGAAGAAGGCGGGTACCCGATACATTCTCCGGTTCGAGGGCATCATGCCGCGCTCGCATATCTTCGTAAATGGCACGAAAATGATCGAAAACCTCGACCCCACGATGCCGACCGAAATCGATGCAACCGACAGCCTCAAATCCGGCACAAACCAAATCGCCCTTTTCATCGACACGCAGATTGCCACCGACAAAGGACGCTACCTGACACCGACCGGCAACGTTTTCACCACGGGTAACTCGGGAATCTGGCAGGATGTCTATCTTATCGAACGTCCTGAAGTGTATCTCGAAGATCTCACGATAGTCACCTCGGTACGAAACAAGACGATTTCCATTCGATCGACCATTCGCAACGAATCCGATTCCAAGAAGAACTGTTCCATCGACTATTCCGCGCTGGAATGGAAAAAGGATACTCCGTGGGAAAAACTTCCCGTCGAAAAAGACTTTCCTTCACAGACCGTCTCTGTTGAATCGCATGGTTTGGCAACGGTGGAGACCACTGCCGACTGGCCCGATGCACGGCTCTGGTCACCCGATGCTCCTAATCTTTACGTTCTCCGCAGCACACTTCACACTGAAGGGCACCAAGACGACATATCTCTGGAGCGTTTTGGCTTTCGCGAAGTCTGGATCGATGGACCGAAACTCCTGCTCAACGGCTATCCGCTTCATCTGGGCTCGGACTGGGGCCACAAGGTGACGCCATTCTGGATGACCGAGGGATGGATCCGGAAATGGTTCGGCATGCTCAAGGATGCTAACATGAACCACTCACGTCTTCATGCCTTCCCTCATCCGCCCATTATTCTGGACATCGCCGATGAGATGGGAATGTTCCTTACGGGCGAGGCCGGAATGCACGGTGCGGAGAAGCACCAGGCTTCCGAAGATCCCCGATACTGGCCTAATGTGCACACACATTTTCATCGTTTCGTCCGCCGCGACAAGAACCATCCTTCCTTGATCCTGTGGAGCGTGGAAAACGAAATGCGGTGGAATGAAGATATCGGGGGAACACACTGTAACGATTCCACACTGATGCGTCAGGAGCTTGCCAAGTGCCGAACGCTGGTCAAGGAGCTTGATCCCACTCGTCCGGTGTACCACGATGGAGACAGTTCGCTCTGGAATGAAACGAAACAGGAGATTATCAGCCGACACTACGGCAAGGGGTGTGCCGGGATCGGATGGTGGAAAAAGGATAAGCCACTTCTTTCCACCGAGATGACCTGGATTCACCAGATGGGCCCCACGGTTACGCTTCACCTGGGCGGAGACAAGACCTATGCCGACTACTCTCATTGTGACGATGCAGCGGGATTGGAAGCCGAACTACTAATCGAATCGGGACGAGCCAATGGTGTCTCGTGCTTTGGACCATGGAATCTTTCCTGTATGGCCAATCTTCGCCCGGTCCCCGAAGCCGTGGAACTGCACTACGACGATCTCTCCTCGCCGGGTATCAAACCATTGTACGTTCAGCCATATGCCGCCGAATTCCGATTCTGGGAAGAGGGGAAAGGCTATCAGCCGCACAACACATTTCGCCGGATAGCACATGCATTTCGCCCTCTGGCCGTAATCGACCGAAGCATGCGGAATCAGTACTTTGCCGGGGCAGAGCTCAAACGAGAGCTCTGGGTCGTCAATGACACCGACGGTGATGTCAGCGGAACTCTCCAGGCAAAAGTGCACAGCGACGATGCGACCATAATCGAGCAGAGCTGGGACATCTCTCTTGACCGCGGCGAGAGAACTGCCGTCAATCTTGAAAAGGCCCTGCCGGACCTTCCCGCGGGAACCTACCACTACACCGCGACATTCACCGCAAACGGGAGCGTACTGGACACTTGGGACCGGAATCTTCGCATAGCAAAAAAGAACGCACTGCCCGACTCGCTCAAAGAAGCGCTCACGTCGGTAACGGTTGGGGTGTTTGACTCCGAGCCGGTCATGAAGCTTTTCCAGGAGAATGGAATAAAAGCTTCGGCCGTAAAAGACCTCACCGCTGAATCGCTGAGAGATATCACTGTTCTCATAGTCGGCAGTAGCAGCATCAAGAGCGGCACGAGCCAAAACCAGGACATACTGCGGTATGTGCGAGCGGGAGGACGTGCGCTTGTGCTGGATCAGCGCTATTCGCTGTTTCCTCAGATTGAGCTGGAAGAAAAGCCCATTCTTCATGCATGGATGCGGGCAATCGAACATCCGGCGCTCGAAGGCTTCACCAATGAGGACTTTTTTGCTTGGGGAGAAAGCCCCTATCCTGCAACGGCCTCCGATGCGTACGTCGCGTACAAAATGTACCGCAAAAGCTCGCTCAAAAGCATGCTTCCGCTTTTGGACTCCGGTGATGGCAAGTGGGGATTTGGTGATCTGGATTACACTCCCCTTTTCGAGCATACCGATGGCGACGGTCTTGTGGTTGCCTGCCAGCTCTATCTCGTTCAGAAAGTCGATACGGTCTCTGCCGCAGACCGCCTCTTCTGGAGTCTTCTTCAGCGTGTTGTCACATGGAACCCTCCTCAACCTGTTGCTCCCCTTCTCGTAGATGGAAACAACGAGACTGGCATCAAGCAGGCAATCGATACGGCGGCGTCGGGTACGCCGGTGATTGTCAACGGAATCACCCAGCAGACAGCAAAGGCGTGGAGCGAAGCTTTGGGCGTATCACTTGCATTCAGGGATACCGGGGATACGTATCAGGCCGTACGCAAGCAGGAAGATCCTGTTCTCAGCGGGATCAGTAATCACGACACCTGCGCTATCGAAACCTACCTGTATGCCGGCGGCCCCTCGGTAGAAAACTTCGAAATCGGCAAGAACTTCTTCGCTCCTTCGGAGCATATCGAGCCGCTGCTGGTAACCCCCACTCGATCCCTGCTTCGGGAGATGATGGTCTATAACGGCTGCACGGAACTCATGCTCGGCTACACCGCTTCACGTTTTCTCAATGAAGGAGCTGGTGATGAAGCTGTCGTGCTTGGCCGGGTCAAGGTCGGTTCGGGTTCAATTCTACTCAATCAGTTCGCGCCTCCTGTCGAGAAACGACTCCGGTTCCAGAGGCTCCTCAACCGCCTGAGAGCAAATCTGGGCGAAACGCTCGAAGAACCGCTTCTTGAGGGAAACTCGACCAGTGCGTTGCCTGCTAAGGGTCCAGGATACCTGGACACCATGCACCGACTGGATGCAAAATCGACAGCGGAGCTTGAACAGGAGATGATCGAGTCCACACAGCGCACCGGCGAAGAACCTCCATGTAAAGCAATTTTGAATATACCCGGTTTCACCAAAGACTCCTCCGAAAACGGCGTATTTAGCGCAGGAGACCTTGCCGACTACGACAGTGTGTATCTGTTCTGCGATCTAATGTGCGCAGGGATACGAATGATGCCCGAAGGGAAAGAGCAGGATCCCGACCTTCTCACAAATCTCCATTGCCAGGGAGAAGGCACGGTCGACCTGTGGCTTGATGGTAAACACCGGGGCAATGTGCAGATCGATAACGAAACCAGAGTCATTGAAGACGTGCCGGTAGATCATCGTTTCAACCAGGTTCTCGTGAGATGGAAACCAAAGTCGAAGGATTCAACTCTCAAGGCAACCTGGAAAAACAACCATGGGATCACCGAGACGGAGTTTACGTTCAGAACATTCTATTGAATCCGACGCACGCGCAATGCACCGGTGCAGCACCAGCCCAAGCCCGGTCATTGCGCCTTTTCTGCACCGAAATACCTGGCGCACGGAAACCAGAGGGAGACTGTTTGATCAGCTAACCCCTCCCGTTCGTTCTGAGCCGGTCGGAATATAGATCAGCAAAATGTGGGTTTTATCATACGTACCATCACTCAATCAAAAGTGGAAAGGATCCAGACCACATGAGACCCGAAGAATATTATCGTTTCGAGGATGACAAAAAAGCGATTACCTTTTTGCGCCACGATGCTCCCGCACCCTGGATTAACTACCTGTCGAACGGAAACATGCATGCCTATGTCTCACAGGCTGGCGGTGCATTTCTGTGGTGGCAATCCCCCAGGATTTTCAGACTTACCCGCTATCGTATGTATAACCTTCCCACCGATACCCCGGGATTCTATATCTATATCCGGGATGAAAAGGGAAACTACTGGAACCCCACGTTTCTTCCTTCCGAAACAGCTCTGGATGAATGGCATTCACAGCATCAGCCCGGGATTACCCATTTTTACGCCAAAAAAGATGGCCTCGAAGCGAAACTGAGTCTTTTCATCGCTCCCGACTACGACACGCTGCTCTGGGATGTCGAGCTTACCAACACCAATGGCGAAAAGAAGAAATACGATGTTTTCGCGTATGTCGAATACTCCATGCACGAGTGGCTCCGTGAAGTCCAGTACGAGTACTACAACCGCTTGCAGCTCAGGGTGTACTACGAAAAAGATCTCGATGCACTCTTGTACCTGTACCATGCCGATAATCCCGCCAGAAAAGATCTGACCCCGCTTGTCTATTTCGGATCTCAGAAAAAGATCGATTCCTGGTGTGGTGATCGCGAGCAGTTCACCGGGTTCTACCGAAGTGAGCGTAATCCGATCATGGTCGAAAAGGGCGAATGCAACAACGACTGGCTTCAGGGGGGCGAAGGTTGCGGAGCGCTTCACTCGAAAGTAGAGCTGGGTGCCAATGAGAAATGGAGCAATGCTTACTTTATCGGGTGCGCGCCGAACGCACTCATGGAATACAAAAATGCCGTCAAAGAAGCCGGTGAACACATTGCCGCCTTCCGCAAAGAAGGCACCGTTGCCGCTCAGCGAGAAAAACTCGACGCCTGGTGGAGCAATCATCTGAATAAGTACCAGGCGGATGTTCCCGATGAAGACATCAAGCGCCAGGTCAATGTGTGGAGCCCGGTTCAATCGGTACACACCGGCCGGTACTCTCGGTCTCTGAGTCAGGCGGCTTCGGGTGACCGGGGTTTCGGGTACCGCGACACGGCCTCGGATATGCTCGCTATCGCCTACCGAGACATTCCGTGGGCAAAAGAGATCTTCCGATTCTTGCTTGAAAGCCAGTTTGCCGATGGTCGCGCGCTTCATCAGATGTGGCCGATCGAGAAGAAAGTGGCACTCAGCACCCGGCAGCGAATCGATGACCAGCTCTGGCTTCCGTTTGTAGCCAAGGCGATTATCTCGGAGACCGGTGACCTGAGCCTGCTTGAAGATGTCGTGTCCTACTATACCGAAGGAGACCTTCCTGAGTCCGAAGGTACGGTGTGGGAACACATGATGCGTGCTGTCGAATGGACTGAAACGCAGCTCGGGGCTCATGGCCTTCCGCTGATTCTCAAGGGAGACTGGAATGATATCGTTCACAAGTTCGCCGATGAAGGCAAAGGTGAATCGGTGTTCTTTGCCATGCAGTATATCACCGGCATGCGGATGCTTGTCGAGATGGGCACACCGGCCGGCAAGGAAAAGGATGTCCAGCGGCTCAAAGAGCTGATCGCCAAAATGGAAAAGACGCTCCAAGAGCACGCCTGGGATGGCGAATGGTTCCGCCGTGCCTACGATGACAACGGTAATCCGGTGGGCAGCAAGGACGCTGCATGGGGTAGAATCTGGCTCACTCCGCAGGCCTGGTCGGTCATAAGCGGCGTGGGTACTCGCGAGCAGCAGATCCAGGCTCTCGACAGCCTGAAAAAACACAACGATACCAAAGTTGGCATTCAGCTTCTGACGCCGAGTTTCGATACCTTCCCGAAGGTGAATAACCCGTTTAGCGGCTACTGCGAGGGTTCGGGAGAAAACGGAGCGATTTTCTGCCAGTCCAATCCCTGGGTCATTGCCGCCGAAGCGAAACTTGGCCGCGCGGAAAACGCCTGGAAATACTACCGCCAGCTCGTTCCGCACCTTACCATTCAGGAAGTCGGTCTCGAGCGGTATCGCGCCGAACCGTATGCGTTTGTCAGCAACATTCTTGGACCCGACAACAAGAATTTCGGATACGGTAATGTCAATCAGGTAACGGGTACCGCCGCCTGGATGGATCTGGCGGTAACGCAGTACCTTCTGGGTGTCCAGCCCGAAATTGGCGGTCTCGTGGTGGATCCGTGTATCCCCAAGGACTGGAATGGCTTCACGGTCAAACGAGTTTTCCGCGGGTGCGACCTGGACATTACCGTCGACAATAGCGCCGGGGTTGAAAAAGGCGTCAAGTCCGTCACCGTTGATGGAGCCAATGTCTCCCTTTCAAACGGCACTCCGCTGATTCCCGCCGAGATCCTCTCCGGTAAGAAACAGGCTAAGGTTGTCGTAACCATGGGTTAGCAATCACCGCTTTCCCACTGTTCAGTGCGCGGAGAAAACCCGTTTCTCCGCGCACCCCTCCCACCTACCTGGATTACTTCTCCTCCGCTGCTCTGGTGTGCTTCTCTCCCGGGATCCTTATTGAACGATTGAAGATTGAATGATTGCCCGATTATTTGATTATTCCCCAGATTGCCTTAATTATTTTTTCTCCCCCCCTTTTTGATTGTAGATCTGCCATTCCCACACCCACATGCTCCGCTCAGGAGGATACTCGTATGCTGAAACTCGGAACATCCTACTACCCCGAAACCACCGATCAGTCCGAATGGGAACGTGATCTCAAGCTCATGAAGGAAACTGGACTGGAGTTGACCCGCATACTGGATTTTGCCTGGCCCTGGATCGAGCCGCGTGAAGGAGAGTACGATTTCAACGGACTCGATACCTATCTCGATCTGAGCGACAAGGTTGGCCTGAAAGTGATTCTCTGCACCCCGACAGCTACTCCTCCGGCCTGGCTTGCGCGTCAGTACCCGGATATCATGGTCGAGACCCGAAGCGGTGACCGGATCCCCTGGGGTCGCCGCCGACATGCCTGTCCAACCAACCACATCTACCGACACTTTTGTGCTCAGATTGCGGAAGTGCTCGCGAAACGATACGGAAACCGGAATACGATTGCCGGGTGGCAGATCGACAACGAAGTCTTCGGACCCGAAGGCTACCCCAACGAGTGTCACTGCCCTTCGTGCCATTTCGGCTTCCGCCAATGGCTCAAAAAAACATACGGGAGCATCGAGGATGTTAACCAAACGTGGGGTACGATGTTCTGGAATCAGGTGTTCAGTGACTGGGGAGAAATACAAACACCGCGGAGCCAGGGGAGCAATCGCGGACAGGCGATCGATTACTACGAATTTTTCAGCGACTCCATGCGGGAATTCGTCAAAAACCAATACGATGTTCTTCGCTCACACGTTCAGCCCTCCCAGTGGGTATCTCACAATTCAACGGGAACGTTCAATGTTGGCGTTGACCACCGTGCCTACGGGCAAATGCTCGATGTGGCCGCCTGGGATGCGTATCCCGGAGCTGCCGGCACCCCTCTTCGCGCCTCCTACGAAGGGCTCGCGCACGAACTCTACCGCTCCGCAAAGCGTCGTCCGTTTTACGTGCTCGAAACGAGTTCACACCACATGTGGCCTGCCTGGTGGGCGGAAATGCGCGCTCGGGGGGCGGACATGATGGTGTTCTGGCACTGGCGTTCGATCCGTTGGGGAAATGAATCGAAAGCCGACACGCTCTGCCACCACGACGGAAGCCCGAAAGCGGGTCGACTTGAGACCGTAAAGTCCTACAGAAAGGAAATACAGAAAGTAGATCCCGAGCTTCCCGCCGAAATACCCAAAGCCAATGCGGCATTTCTGTTCAGTTACCGAAATGTCCGCTACGAAATGCGGGAGCGTGTCTGGCCCAATGGTCCCTATCTGACATCGATCCCCAAGTCATATCAGTCGTTTCGGCAAATTGGCGTGTCCTGCGATGTCGTTTTTCCCGGACAGGAGCTTGAGGGGTATTCCCTCCTGATAGCGCCATCACTTGAACTACTGGAATTCGCTGAAGCAGAGATCATCCGGAAGTTCGTCGCAGGTGGCGGTGTTTTGTGGGCATGCGCCCCGTTTGCCCACCGGGACGGGCATGCGAAGTTCCATCTCCGCCCCGGGGAACCAGTACAGGATATCCTTGGGGTCAGAGTGATCGATGTATTCCCCGGTGGCGAGACAAAAGCCGAAGTGGAAGGTAAGGAATACGAAATTGAGGGGCAGAGTTTCCCAGTCGAGCAGATATCGGCAACGGTGCTCGGCACGTTTTCCGATGGTGACCACCAGAGCAAACCGGCGCTGACCGTTAATGATTTCGGGAAGGGCAAAGTCTTCTTCATGACCTGTTTCTCGCAAGCACTTGGCATGCATGCGGCAAAGCTTGCCTCCAGGGCGGCGGCTCTCGCCATTGTCGATAACCCCTACGAAGAAGTCACGATCATTCCGCATCTCACCGGGAAAGGAACCTGGTACTGCAACCAGGGAAGCGAGAAGGTAACAGTAAACGGGATAGAGCTTGCGCCTCAGGATTTTGTTCTGAAGAAAAGCTGATTCCGGCGGTGATACCGTGCATCTCCTCGCGCCGGGTAAAACTGGCGCTCTACGATGTTTCCGGGAGGACAATCTGGTCACGGAGAGATCATCGTACCGACACGCCGGGCCCTCAAACCATCGTTGTGTCTCCAGAGTTCCTTCCCGGATCAGGAGTCTATTTCCTCGGCGTAAAAATAGGAAACAAAAAAGTTCTTCGGAAAGTCTCCTGGTGACACTGCCCCGCGCACGTGGATTCCAGGAAGCACAAGAGCGCATGCTGGAGCAACAGAAAGACACTGCCCCGCGCACGTGGATTCCAGGCGAATGAGGCCGTTTTCGATTTCTTTTTTTGAACCACGGATGGCATAGTAACGACAGTTATAGGTTAGCGAGATGGGCCGGTTTTTCCCGGTTTTGCGCCACCCGGCTTACGGTTGAAAACGATGAAACATGTATTATATTAGGTAGGGGAACGTGCTTATCGGCCCGAATGGTGCAACGGTAAGAGTGTTCCTCTCTTCGTATAGAGCCAAAAATCGCCGATTTTAAGCGCTTGTATGGGGACCAGGCTTCATTGTGCACTCTCGAAGCAAATAATCTTCTACGCTCAGGAGAGGGAGAATCATGACCAGAGGACTCTTCACCTTTACCAGCATTGCCGTTCTAACAATTACGGTATTTACGCAGGGCCAGACACAAAACTTTCCAGCAACCATGGATTTCCCGGTAATTTTCTATGATTACCAGGCAGATGGCAGCAACCCGGCATTCAATCAGCGCTATTGCCAGGGAGGACTACGATTCGGGATGGTCGATGAGAAACTTGGGCCGAATCGTAAACCGGTGGTGAATCCTGCAGGGGTTGCCGAGTATGATCCCCGATGTTACGAATCGGTAGGACAATGGTTTTGGCCCAGCGGCGCCAATGGTCCTGACCCGACCGCCGAGTTTTATTTCGACGACACCGACTCTACCTGGCGATACCGGAATCTCACTCAATATCAGGGGCGTACCGGAGAATTTGTCGCACAAAATTATCAGGCAAATTATGATTTGAGTAATATCGTCATCTACGATTCGCTTCAATTTGACCATGTGGGGGCAGGTACCTATGTATTCGAGAAAACCGGTGAAAACCCGTTTTTCGGTGTCGACGGAAGAGGGTACGGGAATGAAACTCCCGGTGTGACCTCAGGAGATGGACAGGAACATAATTTCGGCTTCACCATGGAACTCCACCATGATTTCCAGTACCGTCCCGGACTGGTATTTGATTTTTGCGGCGACGACGATGTCTGGGTGTTTATCAACGACTCCCTGGTAATTGATCTTGGCGGTGTCCATACGCGGAAATGTGACCGAATCGAACTCGATGATCTTGCCGGGGTTCTCCAGGAAGGCGAAACCTATCGGTTTGACTTTTTCTACTGCGAGCGGCGTGTTAAACAATCAAACATTCAGATCGAAACCAACATCCTGACCGAATCGGTGGCCGGACTCCAAATCCATGCCCCGGATACAAATCTTGTTGCCGGAAATACAACGTCCATGCAGGCGATCCTCACTACGAATAATGGTGACACACTGGAGCCGACCGATGAAGCCTACCAGGAGATTCAGTGGGAGCTTCTTGGCTCAACCAAAAAACCCGGGGATTCCTTGTACGCAACCACCGGACGAACAACCAGCTTCTATGGCGAACAAGCACATCGCTGTGCAGACATCCGCGCGATCTATGAGGACCCGAAATCGGGTGAGTCAGTGGAGGATATCGCAACAATCTGCATCGTTCCCGGACCGCCACACCGTATTACCGCGGAGCAGGACGATTCACCTGATCTGTGGGAACCCAATGATCGCAATTCCGTATCCATTCCCAACAATGCCAACTTCTCGACAGATACGATCTATGCCTTTATCCGTGACCGATTTGATAACCTGGTTTCGGCGAATAGCGGCAGAGCCGTTCAGTCCAACTGGACCGTGGAACACCCAGCCATAGCCGGCATCAACCCACTGGGAGACAACTGGATTGCTTACGTCAACCGCGAGATCGACAGCACCAGGCAAACCAACGTCTACGTTTCCAAAGACAACCTCATTCCCGACACGGTCACTGTGAGTATACTGGGTGCGGACATAACCCGGATTCGCGTTGTCGATGGTGACGGCAATGTCGTTACCAATCTCACCATGACGACCGATGACAACATTGGCCTCGAAGTGCAAGGGCTGCCTTCGACTGCCAATCAAACAAATCCGAGTGAAGCTGATTGGGTGCCGTTTAATGGACAGTTTGCGCTCAATTCTTCGGACATTACCGTGGCCGTGCCTCCATCCTCTGGTCCGACTGGAAGCTGGACGTTCAGGCCAACCCACCCCGGATCGGGAACAATTACGGTCGATAATGATGGAGTCGACCAGTACTCAATCCCGGTCACCGTTAACACCGCCGCCCCATCAACCGTTGAGCTGAGATTGGTTGAGGACCAAACCCCCCGGGCAGGTGAGCCGTTCCTGGTAGTAGCAGAAATCTATGGTCAATCGGGAGCACCGACACCCGGAACCTACTGCTTTCAGGACAACAACAAATCCCGCTACTTCGATGTGGTTGGTGCGGGCACAGGAAAACCAGATCCGTCGGTCGAGACATCCAACACAGATGGCAGCAATCTCGACACGGGTACTCTGGGCCTTCGAGAGAATGCTTCTTCACCTGACGGGGACAGCGTCGCGCAGTGCTTTCAGAGTGGCGTAGACACGTTCGAGGTCACGCTCTACAATGCCGCCGACGGCGTAGAGCATCAGGTTTGGGTACGGCTCAATGGAAAAGGCGGCATAGTCAAAGAAGCCTCAACCAGCCGGTTCATGCTCCAGCCAGGGGCTGTCGACAGTGTCGCACTGGAATATGTCGGTGGCGGTGCCCTTCCGGATTCACTCAACTGGACCGCTCCGGACTCTTCGTTCTATGCTTCGGTAATTGGCTATGACCAATGGGGTAACCGAATCGGAACCGTCGATGGAGTATGGGAAACCAGCGGAAATCTCCACGAACTCGACGAAGACACGGCGAAAACTCAATTCTACTCCACCGATGACGTTCGGCTGACCGAGAACGGATGTATCACGGTGACAGCACAAGACAATCCATCCGCAACCGACGAGGTGTGCATTGTGATTACGCCTCCTGATGCCTTTGTGGATTCCGCCTTCACGCGGGATACCGATGGCGACGGACTCCTCGATAGAATCGAAGTCCACTTTTCCCGTCCTGCTCAATTCCCCGAAAACTACGATGTCGGCAACATCGAGGTCAGCCACAGCCTTCGGGTCGGGGGGGATATCCAGCCAATCGATTTTACGGTAACTTCCATGACCGGCGCCAACGGTCTTCCAATCGATTCGGTGTACTATATCGATCTTCAGGAAGAAGCTACCAGTATGGGGCAGACCGGCTGGGAACCGACACTTTCGTTTGCCAATGCGCCCGATGTTTCCGCCGATAAACGTCCGACCATCGATGGGGCCGGGCCGGTTATCTGGAAAGTCACGAAGGAGACCAAGGATATCAACGACCCCTCCAAAGATGTCGTCAGTGTCCAGTTCAGTGAGAACCTGGATGAAGTCCCCGGTGCGAGTGACAAACCGGGCGAGGTTTTCTACGTGTGGATCAGACAGGATACTGTTATCAACGGAGTCGATACGGCCTACTTTGTCGTACAGAGTACATTCCTGGAGGGCATTGATTATTTCAAGAACCCATCCAGACAGAATGTGGCCGAGTTCCTCATGCTGAACGAAAATCAGATTACCAGCAGCCATTACTTCAGCATTGTGGCCGATGGCCAGACGCCGGTTCTGGAAGACAGAAACCAGGTTCCCCCATCTGTTAATAACCAGAAGGTGAAGGTTATTATCAAGAAATCCCCGCTTGATGTAATTGTCGGGCCGAACCCTTCCACGCCAAATCCCAGCTATCGGAATCCGGATGCGCTCGAGTACGAAAAACCTGACGTCTCGGCGAGAAGAGCGTACGACAGCAACAGCGGGACTGCTTTTAGTATCAAGATCACGCTCCCCAGTGATGAAAACATGACTATCGAAGGGGCGTTGCGGATCTACGATAATGTCGGTAATCTCGTCCACTCCCGCTTTTCCGATGGCAACCTTGTTCCTGCGAGCTGGAAAGACGACTGGGAAGCCGGGACATCCAAAGGAATCGGATTCTACTGGAACGGGTACAACGATCGGGAAATGCCTGTCAGCCCCGGTAACTACCGGGCACTCGTAACTCTGACCGTGACCTCGACTGTCGATGGCTCCAGTAACACCGAACAGATCAGGCGCGTACTCCCACTGGGTATCAGGCGTTAGTACTCCTTATCCAGAGATAGCTACATTTCAGGGGCGCTAATCGCGCCCTTTTTTTTATTCTATCGCGCCCTAAGAGCCTGAATAGAAACCCCGCCATATCATTCAGATATATCTGCATGACCTTCTCCTTGCTCACCCCCATTCGGTATTAGTTGTTGATTCTATTTAAGTTACAACAAACAGCCACAATGTGCCAATAGTAGTGTTGATTACAAGGTTTTTTCGTAAGTCTTTGGTTTTTTAGTAACTTACAACGTTGGCGCCAGCATGGCACCGGAGTTGCATTCCTTATCACCGCCATCACGGATACAGAACCCAACAAGGAGGAATGCATGTGTAGAACACCACTCGTTTGGCTTGTTCTTGTTTGCGCATCACTGATGATCGGATTCGGCGGTTCGGTTACTTTTGCCGACGAGTACAACAAAGACAGATTTGAAGAAATGGAAAGAGCCAATGAAGATGCCTGGGAAGCGGCTGAGGAAGCACGTGAAGCTGCCGAAGACGCACGGGAGGCCATGAACGAAGCGTGTGAGGACCGGGAGCATGGCGGAGGCGGTGCACTGGGAGTTCAGACCGTCTGGCTCGATATGGAACCGTTCCAGAATTTGATTTCCAAGGAACCGCACCTTCAGGATAAAGACTTCGATGTCCAGGAAGAACGTGCCACGCTCATGCTTGGCCTGTTGGGGCATCACGAGTCACCCACGGGGTTTCGGGGCGGAATGGCTTTCTGGCTCGGGTACAAACGCCTGACCAGCGATGTATACCCTGTGGATCAGGACACCGCCACCCATGACTCGGTCACGATTCTTCGGATAATCCCGGCCTATGGCGGATTCAACTTCGATAAGGTATTCAGCTACTATAACACGAGTTTTTCGGTAGGAAGCATGATGGGTGGCGGCGCCTATGTTCTTCATACCCGAAGTTACGACAAAAAGCTTGCCGAAACGTTTGTGCCAGTCGACAATCGCGATACGACCGAAAATGTCGAACTGGGGGCCTGGGCTGTCGCCCCGTTTGTTGCCTGGGAACTCAGAGGCGGTGTTACCACATCGCTTGCCCCTTTTCTGCACGTTGGTCTCGAAGGCCTGGTGCTTATGACCTATGCTCCCGAAGGATTCGGAATTGCTACCGGGGACTTCTTCACCGCAAGCCCCGGAGTTCGGCTCAAGCTTATCTTTGGGAAGGTCGTATAGAT
>JBEPYC010000012.1:26999-27537 GCA_041641555.1 Chitinivibrionales bacterium
AGATCCGACCTCGGTAGGGATTGTACCTGGAAGAAACCACAACAACGGCAATGGAAAACAGGAGTTTGAAGATGGAAACCCGACGAAGAAAACACTTAGCCAGAATGTTTACAGTTTTAGTATCGCTTACCCTTCCCGGAGTGCTGATGGCCCAGGATAGTACCGAAATGTTTCGACAGCATAATGAGGTATCCGAAAAACCACCAGTTTCCGCGCATGAATCTCAAGAAGCACGTACCGATACCTCAGCCGAAAAAGGCGCTGTGGAAGAAGACGAAAAGGTGGTTGTGCGGGAAACCGAAGACACCGTTTTTGTGGTGAACAAGTCGGAAATGGAAGAGTTCGCCTGCGAGATCCGCTCGAAGATAGGTAAAGCCCGGGAAAAGGGTTTCGGTGGCGGCGGTGGCCCAATCACCGGGCTTTTTGCGGTGAGCATGCGCCCCGTGGAAGACTTCATCCGGTACCATCCGTACCTCCGATCCCGTGATTTCGGAATAAGCGATTTTGGCGCGGAACCGTTCCTCCTCTCCGGCGGGAT
>JBEPYC010000013.1:0-12503 GCA_041641555.1 Chitinivibrionales bacterium
GAGTTGACCGAGGCACTGGAGGAAAACAGATGGAACCGGACGGAAGCAGCACGGAAGCTGGGAGTGGACCGGACTACCGTATGGCGTATGATGAAAAAGTGGAATCTGACCTGAGAAGCAGGTTCACGGGGATTCCGGCGGTGCGTGCGACAAAACAGCTTTACTTGCCGAACCGGAGCCGGACTCCACACCAGCTTTGTTCACCGCACATTCTCTCCACCTTCGCTATGGTGCGATCGATATCGTAAGCTACTCGACGCCAGGTGATAGCTCCCTCTTTTTCATCGTAAAGCACGTAGCAGGAGCGCGGATCCCCGTCTCGAGGCTGCCCCACAGAGCCGATATTGACTATGTACTTTTTCTCCCGGTCGAGCTTCAGATGGTACTCGTGTTCTTGGGGATAGAGGCAGGCGAAATCGCTGGTAATCGCACATGGCATATGCGTGTGCCCGCCAAAGATGAGCCACGGTGTCTTTTCAAACATCGCTTCCATACGGTTAGTATCCCAATACCGGCCATACCGATCAGGAAAAACGTATTCGGTAATTGGATCTAATACCGATGCATGTACGAATACGGCATCACCTTCGGCATGCATACGGCTGAGATTTTTCAGAAAATCCCACCGGGCCGCCTTATCATGCGAAAGGATCATGCAGTGAGCGTCTTTCTCATGATGCACACAGGAAAACCGCTGCGGCTCAAACGAATCAGGCAGTTCCTCGTTTCCCTGTGGTTCCATGTCCTTACGGGTCAGCTCAATAACCTCTGCGGCCACCGGGTTGAAGTGACGAGGACCCAAAAGAAGCGCCTGGTCGTGGTTGCCCATGAGCGTTATAGCGGCACGCTCCATGATGTAGTCGGTGCACTCCTGTGGCTCAGCTCCATACCCCACAATATCCCCGAGACAGTAAATCCGATCGGCGCCTTGTTCGGCGATATCCTCACACACTGCGCAGAGCGCCGCGAAATTAGCATGAATGTCACTGATCAACGCTATCACACTGAATCCTTTCAGTTACATAAGAACTCTGATAATACATCCTTTACCGCACTCCCGTCAATGCGGCAGTCAGCAGATAGGTTTCCGGGCAAAAAAACGGGGACGAGAACCCATCGGTTCTCGTCCCCGGAGATATCCAACAGAACCGGATGTATCGCTCAGGCTTCCAAAAGCTCTCGCAGAGAGCCCTGTTTCAGCGTTTTCAGAGCGTTCTCCTTTATCTGCCGTACTCGCTCACGAGTAAGACCCAGTCGCTCACCGATCTCATCGAGCGTATGTGCCGTCTCGCCGTCAAGTCCGAAATAGAGTTTGATAACATCGCGTTCACGAGGTTTAAGAGTGTCAAAACTCTTCATAACGCTTTCGCGAAACGAAATCTCATCCATGTTCTCTTCCGGACTCTCAAACGCCTGAGACCTCATGAGATCAAGCAAGCTGGTATCATCGGTTCCCTGAATGGTAGCATCCAGAGAAACGTGACGGTTACCAATGCGAAGAGTGTCAAGAACGTTATTCTCTTCAAGCTCAAGCTCCCCTGCAATTTCTTCATACCCCGGGCTTCGGTGATACCGCTGCTCCAGCCGCTCTTCCGTGCGCCCGATACGATGAATAACGCCGACACGATTGATCGGCAGTTTCACAATACGAGACTGATCGGCCAGGGCTTGAAGAATTGCCTGGCGAATCCACCAGACTGCATAGGATATGAACTTAAAATTCTTCTTTTCATCGAAACGTTTTGCAGCACGAATCAGTCCGAGGTTTCCCTCGTTTATCAGATCTCCAAGAGCAAGCCCCTGATTTTGATAGTTGCGTGCCACACTCACGACAAATCGAAGGTTGGCTTTGACCAACTTATCCAAGGCCTTCTTATCGCCCAGCTTGATATTACACGCAAGGCGAGCTTCTTCCTCGGATTTTACCGGTTTGTACTTGCTTATCTCTTTGAGATAAAGATCCAGATACTCTTCATCCGAGAGCATCTGCGTACGTTTCATTCGTCCCACTGTGTTCCTTCTGCCTCTGATAGTCACCTCCAAGGGATGTCATGAAAAGTAAGAAAAGAAAAATCCGGCGAAATCGGGTACATTCTCATGATTTGAGAAGAATTCGTTTGGGTCGGGGAATTATTTCCCGGCAAACACGCTTGAACGCTATTCGCCAATAAGCCCTCGAATCCTACTGTCCAGTGCGTGCTGATCGCTGGTAAATGCAGCCAGCGCCGCCCGGTTCAACAGAGAATCTACCGCAGCTTCTTCCTTCTTGATCTTTTCCCGCCACTTATCATGTTTCGGGATCTTCCCGTCGTGCGCAATAACCTGCGCCTCTTCATCGGTAAGCGTTGGAAAAAGATCTCCCACACCGGCATCCCGGGCTCGAGTAAGAAACTCTTCACCCGTGGTAGGCGGCAAGACGACAAGGCTTGCCGCAAACCGGCGCTCTTTCTCTTCTATGTTCCACAATTTCTCGAGCCGCACCTCTGAAGCGTCGATTTCAGGGGCAAGACTCACTTCATACTTATCTTCAACTCTTGAGTACGTATCGCCAGTTACCTCCGAGGGCGCGGATTGCGCGACTTTCAAAGGCATGGTCATTACATCTACTCCCGCAAGTGTTTCAACCTGAAAACCACCACGCATGCTGGCCGCGATCTGCCTGGTCGATTCTCCTTCCAGACTGTGTATCTCCCGATGGCTGGAAATGGTGGCTTTCTCCCCGACCATCGCTCCGTCACCAAGACCATTTGACGACACATAGGTGTTCAGCCGACCGAGAAAAACATTGACGTACGATGGATGTGCCATGGCGGTCGCAACATAGTTCTGTCGGGCACTGAAGCCCAGCGTGAGGTTCACCGGAATAGTCTCTGAGCGAATGGCTCGGGTCGCAATAAGCCCCTCTGGCGTAAAGGGTACCTTCACGATAAACCTGTCGGGGGAAATCTGGTGGAATCGGCGAGCATAGTGAAGTGTGCCTTCGATATCGTGCGCAACCGAGGTGTGCAACTCTACGCTGACGAAAGCACCGAACTTCTCGACCAGGCGCAAAGCATGATGGGCATTGAGAAGAAAAGCGATCTCCATCACCCGCTGGTCTACAGAAAGGCTCGACAGCTCTTTATTGGCTTCCACAACGAGTTGATCGTAGATGCCCTTCTGGATTTCTTTGTTTAGCAGAGTGTTGTTGGTGGTGAGAGCCGAAAACTCTTTTACCCACGTTTCAGATGCGCCATCGATATCGCCGGTATCCAGCCACAACTCAGTGCCGGCATCTCGAAGACCAGCCCAGAACTGATTTGGCTGCGGAGTAAGCCTTCCCGCAGTGTCATTAACCGTTCGCCGTGCAAGTTCTGCTATGCGCTGCGCCGTTGCGTCGTCTACCAGTTGTAGCCTGCTTTGTGAACTGTTCATGCCCCGACTCTCGCTCGGACCATCGCCGGGAGTGCCCCCACGGAAATGGATAGGAAGACAAACTGTGTAAGATAATACATGGTTTTCTGCATGTCACGAACTTTCTCGATAAAGCTGCAGATTCTTTTTTTCCGTTTCCGATCCGGTTTTCCCCGCATTATTTTGGGGATCTGAAGTCCTTACCTTTTCACCTACATGAAAGTCAGCAGCAATGGCCCCGACGGCTTCCGATCGAAAATCAGCCATCCTTCTTATCCACTGCCCCGATAAGAAAGGACTCGTCGCCACTGTCACACGCTTCATACAGGAAAACAACGGCAACATTCTTTCACTCGATCAGCATGTCGACCGTGAAGATAAAGTTTTTTTCATGCGGATCGAATGGGACCTGACTGGATTCCAAATACCTCAGGAAAAGATCGGTGAGTTTTTCCATACCCTCATAGCACAGAAATTCAACATGCAATGGGGCCTTCATTTCAGCGACGAAAAACCCAGAATGGCCCTATTCGTCTCCAAACTGCCCCACTGTTTTTACGACATTATCGCCCGCACCAACTCCGGCGAGTGGCAGGTGGAGATTCCTCTGGTAATCAGTAACCACGAAGAACTCAGACCGGTTGCCGAGAAGTTCGACATCCCTTTCCACCACGTCCCTATCTCTAAACAAAACAAAAAAGAGCAGGAACGCAAGGAGATTTCGCTGCTGGAAGAAAATAGTGTCGATTTCGTCGTACTGGCCCGTTATATGCAGATCTTATCACCCCAGCTGGTCAATGCATTCCCCAATCGGATCATCAACATTCATCATTCGTTTCTCCCGGCGTTTCCCGGAGCCCGCCCGTATCATTCGGCCTATCAACGAGGTGTCAAGGTAATCGGAGCGACGAGTCACTATGTAACCGAAGAACTGGATACTGGCCCGATAATCGAGCAGGATGTCATTCGGGTCAGTCACCGCGACGCTATTCCCGATCTGGTTCGGAAGGGGCGCGACCTTGAGAAGGTGGTCCTGTCGCGGGCAATCTACCTGCACCTCAGGCGAACGACACTCATGTACAAGAATAGAACAATCGTATTTGCCTGAGCAACGCCCGAGGGTGGGCTGAATAGTCCCGAGGCAGGTGGAGTAGTCCAGTCTCTCCCCCAGACCACCTGACAAGACCGTTGCCACATCACGCCGCACCCACACGGCAAGCAGCGCCAACGGGCAAGGCCCCCACCGCATATCGACTTCGGTGCAGCGCTCTCTGAAGAGCCGGGGAAGAGCAGGCTTCAGCCTTCTGCCCCTACGGACGAACCGTACCCAGGTATGCCGCAAGACTGACAACGTACCCGGTCAGTCCGATCAGCAGGCATATCGCTGCACTGTGATAGAGATAGGTTCGCCGATTACGCCTTCGAATCAACAGGCGAAGTGTGTCAGCGGGATCGTCGGATACCCATTGCGTGACCCATCGAATGCGCAGCGGGCCCGCCACCAAAATCAATGCCGAAACAAGTACGGCTAAAACCCCCGAAAACAAGGCAATCCTGGCCAGTCCGCCGGTCTCCGCTATCCGCGGGCCGGAAAAACCGGTGATCGTCAGGCATACCACAATGAGACTCAGCAGGAGCTGAGAGCGCAGCTGCAGGACGGTGAATGATTCACGAAGGTTTTCCAGAAGGCCGCGTGTATTCCCGGGGCCGTACAGTTGTTCCAAACGCTTCACTTCTTCGATCTCAGTCAGTTTTCTCATTCAGAGAACTTCTCCCATTTTACGACTTCTTCAAAGCTCCGGCGGCTCTTTTCACGTGGCTGCTGATTCGGGTACCCTAGCGGGGTCATAATAACCGGCTCTAAATGAAAAGGAAGGTTCAATGCCTCCCGTACCTTTTCTTCGTTGAACGCACCGACCCAGCAGGTTCCCAATCCAAGCTCTGCTGCCTGCAACGAAAGATGGTCCATGGCAATTGCCACATCGACATCCCCGTATTTCTTCCCATCGGATCGTATCCATGCCTTCTGTCGGTCACAGCAGACCACAATTACTACCGGGGCGGAAAGAAACCAGTCTTTGTCATATCCTGGCTTGAGCTTCTTCCGGTTTTTCTTAACAACGATAAAAACCCATGGTTGGAAGTTGCAGGCTGACGGCGCCAGACGAGCAGTCTCCAGTACTTTTCGGAGTTTTTTCTCCTCCACGGGATGATCATGAAACGATCGAACCGAATACCGGTCTCTCACAAGCTCCTGAAAATTCATCACGACTCCTGAAACTGTTTTTTCCTGCCTTAAACCCGCAGAAAAGATACACCCGGCATCAGTTGGACGGCAACAGGAAAAACCACTGGTTACAAGGAACCCTCACCCCTTCCGAATAGCGTTTCGGCTTTACCCGATGTATCTTCTTTAAGCCCCCCCAGCCAGACGGAGGAATTCAGACCCGGAGCCAAAACAGATCGAGAAAGGAGCCCTCGTGCACCCAATGACCGAACAGAACATGATCAACGCCTTTGGCGGCGAAAGCATGGCAAATATGCGATACCTTCATTTTGCCCTTGCCGCCGAAAAGGAAAACCTTCCTAACGTTACCCGCCTTTTTCGCGCAATTGCCCATGCTGAATTCATTCACGCCGGCGATCACTACCGGGTGGTGAAACACCTCGATGGCGGCGTAGTCGCAAACAGTATGGGTGCATTCGGCCCCGGCGACACCAAAAAGAATCTCGGTCTGGCCATCGCCGGCGAAACCTTCGAAATCGAGGAAATGTACCCTTCGTACATGAAAGTAGCCGAGTTCCAGGAAGAACAAAATGCTCACCGTAGTTTTCTCTGGTCTTACGAGACGGAAAAAATGCATAAGGCACTTTTCGAAAAGGCCAAAGCAGCTGTAGACAGTGGTATGGATGTCCAACTCAACGATGTTCACGTATGTGAAGTCTGCGGGTTCACCCTGGAGGGCGACGCTCCTGATGAGTGTCCTGTCTGCAAAGCAAAAAAGGAAAAATTCACCGCTTTCAGTGCATGAGGCCATTTCGTTCGGTTTAGATGAGCCGAAGAAAACGTGAAGGCTTCAGCAGACGTGTACGCCCGAAGTGCAGTGATTTTCGGACCGATGTCAGGAATAAAAACCTCTCGGCCCGGGTCACTGCAACATAAAAAAGGCGCCGTTCTTCTTCAAGATCACAATCCATAGGCGCTACTCGCTTTGAGCCGGTAAGGTATTTCATCAGATCTCCCCAGGTCCTGATTAACGGTTTACCGGAAAAACGATAGTTGGGAAACACGCTTTCTTCGAGCCCGCAGACAAACACCACGGGAAATTCAAGCCCTTTTGCTCCGTGTATAGTCAAAAACCGGGGAGTTCGCGCAGCTTCCTCCCCCTGCGGGTAATGTCTCCGCACCGTATCAAGACGGTTATTAGTCCTGCTCAACACAGCCATCTCTTCAACCGGCACTCCGTGTGTTTTACTGAGCCTGGCACTTGTCTCGGCCAGCCACCATCCGAGTGCAGTTTCGTCGGGAAACCGTTTCTTTACCGGCCGGGTCCCTCGTGTGTGAACCACGCCGGTATATCTGCCGGAGCGAAGAATCTTGCGGTAGGCCAATTCTTTGTCGCGAAAAATTCTGTTGGCCGAAAGCAGAATCGACGGTGTACTTCGGTAGTTCGTCTGGAGTTTACAGATCTGCGAACCCGGAAAGATTGTGCGAAACGTCCGGATTGGCTGAACATCGGCCCCCCGAAAACCATAGATCGCCTGATCATCATCGCCGACCGCGAAAAGTTTCGTCCCCCTTTTCAGCATTGAGCGGAGAAGACGAATTTGAAGCGGGTTTGTATCCTGGAATTCATCGACCAGGATCGTTTCGTATGAGCCGGAAACCATATCACGAAGGTCGGAATCATTCTCCAGAAGATCCAGTGCTGCCCCTATCATATCGGAGAACTCCCAGAGGTTCCGCCGGCGCTTGATTCCAGATAACTTCCGCTGGAGTTGGTCCAGCGATTTATCCAGCACCATGTTTTCTCCGCCGCCAGTTGTCGGCCGAACGCGCCGACGCTCCAGAAGTGCATCGACAGTCAGCAGATCCGAGGGAAGCATTGGCAGAGCGGCACTGCCGAGGAGTTCGGAGAGAAGCCCCAACCGCTCAGGTTCCGAAAGAAGGCGGGGCTCAGTTTCGAAGCCGGCGCGCACATAATTCGGCTTCCCAGCGACTGTCTGCTTGAGGAGGCGGAGTCCGAAACCATGAAAGGTGGTAATCCATGGCGGTGGCAGATGATCACACAACACTCCCAGCGACTTGATTCGGGCACGCATTTCCAGTGAAGCCGCACGGGTGAACGTTACCGCCAGGATGCGATCCTGCCGGACACCTTCTTGAACCAGAAACGCGATTCTCCGGGTGAGCACGGAAGTTTTTCCACAGCCGGCACCTGCCAGAACAAGAGTATGACCAGGATGGGTGGTAGTCACCGCCCTGCGTTGTTCTTCATTAAGCGATTCGAGCAAAGTGGTCGGTGTGCATGCCATAATCTATATGTGTTTCCAATGACTTACAGAGCCAATCCACAAATAACAGTTGACTTTCTGTTGAAGCAGACACAAACTAATTTAATGAAAGGGACCTGTCCCCGGCAGGATAGCGACTCTTTCGGGCAGCTTTGAATATATCACCAGCGTAAAACATGCAAGACACTCCCCAAGGAGAAGATATGACGAACCCACATCGTCGACCCGTTGGGAACTTTTTCATCAAGAGATCGCTGCAGTCGCGTCTCATCTACAAGATTGTCGCTGCTGTGATGATCTCGACGGCCGTATGTATCGGCACACTCCTGCTCACATATTACGTCAAGTACCGCAACGTTGCATTCTACCGCGTAATTCTCGACCATAATATGGATATTCCTCCTCGATTTGAAATATCCAGCATTATTCTGCCCGCGCTCCTGATTAGCGCACTGGTAAACTTCGTGGTCGCGATATTCATAGGCCTCTATGCTTCGAGGAAGTACGCGGTGCCGATATACAAGCTCGAGCAGTGGGCCGATCTTCTTCGTAAGGGAAAAATGACCGCCCAGCTTCAGTTCAGAGAGCGGGAAGAGTTCAAGGATCTATCGACACACTGCAATTCACTGGCCGAAACCCTGCGAGAGAAATTTATCCGGATCAAGCGGCAGGTGGAAGACGCCGAAAAGGATCACAAGGATTGTCAGGAACTCAGGGAAATTGATCGCATCATCTCGACCCTGCAGCTGGAAGCAAAACCAATCGAGGTCCATACTCAATTTCACCGCATTCGGGAAGAACCGGAGCAACCTTCGCAGTAAGATAAAAGACTGAGGTCCGGCGCACGCCCCGGCGTACGGGCCACACCGATGTCAGTCCCGCCCGTGCACAGTGGGATCCATGGCGAAGGTGGCCACCGAAGACACCCCGTTTTCTTTTCCGTCCAGAAGGTCAGCGACATACCGGGCGATTGCCGGAGCCGAGGTAAGCCCCGGTGACTCGATGCCGATAAGATTGACCAGGCCACCAAGCCCTCTGTTTGATTCTTCGGCAATAACAAAATCGTGAAAAGCTTCCCCGGCCGATTGCAGTTTCGGCCGTACGCCCGACATGTCAGGCTTCAGATCGTTTCTTTCAAGAAATGGAAAAAACGGCTTTGCCTGCCGGAAGAACTCCTCGGCATTTGATGGATCAACATCGTAATCAATCGAGTCGACATAAAACGCACTCGGTCCGAGTTTCAGACTGCTGTCCAGCCCGAGTACCCCATGAACACCGAGGCTGATGGAGGTTGGCGCAGGATACACAAGATGAGACATTTTTCCTTTATGCCGGTTCGAGACGCGAAAATACTCCCCTTTGCAGGGGTGAAGCCGATAGCCGGCTGCATCGATATCGATTCCCGCCATTTCCGCTATTTTGTCGGATCCAAGCCCTGCGGCATTTATGACGATCTCCGAGGCGACGGTGACGTTTTCCCCATCGGCGTCCCGCACCAGTACTGAAAATCCCCGATCCAGACGATCAAGCCCCGCCACTTCGCAGTTGTAGGCAATCGTGGCACCCTTACTCTCTGCGTTTTTTTCGTAGAAATGCATCAGCTCATGTGTATCGACTATGCCTGACTCGGGACTGAAAAGCCCTACTCGCGCACTAACGTGTGGCTCCAGGGATGAGACTTCGGAACCCGAAATCATGTGCATTCCCTGAACACCGTTTTTTTTGCTCTGCACAAGGAGCTTGCTGAGTTTCTCCTCTTCCTCTTCGGTATGAGCCACCAGTATTTTGGCGCACTTCTGATGAGGGATCCCCTTTTGCTCGCACAGTCGGTACATCTCCCGATTTCCTTCGACACACAATCGGGCTTTTAGAGAGTCCTCCGGATAATAAAACCCGGCATGGATGACTTCGCTGTTACGCGATGAAGTTTCCCGCCCGAAACTATCGTGCTTCTCCAGAACAAGGACCTCTCGTCTACCCCCCGAAAGTGCCTCGGCCAAAGAAAGTCCAACCACTCCTGCACCGATGATCGTTACATCAACTTTTTCCATTTCAGTCCCATCACTTGGTTATCTGTTCCCGCAACCACATTGCCCTGTCCATCAGCAAGAGCAAAACACATGCCCTTTCGCTTCAAGAGAATGGCATCGGTTCAAAGCTCGCGATCAGCCCAAGCACGGCCACGGAAAATCCCGCTCGTGCCAAATACCTTCGGTAACCCTTGAAAGACAATCGGCGCAGTCAAGAGGCTACCAGCATTTCTGATAATCTCTATAACGAAGGTTATCCTCTTTGAGATAGGCGTCCAGTTCAGCCGGAAGATCACAGAGGTTATTCTCCAGAAGCTCAAGGTAGCTGAGTTCCAACTCCATGATCGAAATTGGAAGCGTTTCCAACCGATTGCCTTTCAGATATAACTCTTTGAGTGTTTTGAGGTTGCCGATCTCTTCGGGCAACGCGGTCAGGTTGTTGCCACGCAGGTGAAGGTAGTGAAGCGATGTACAATCGAGGATCGAAACAGGAAACTCATCGAGCTGGTTATCCCGGAGGTCGAGCCGTTCAAGCGCGGACAAATTGCTTATAGAAGAGGGAATCGATGAAAGCTCGTTATCTCCCAGATCCAGCTCACGCAATTCGGTCAGATTGCCTATCTCGTCGGGAACTGATTTCAGCCAGTTTCCTCGAAGCGAAAGCGAGCGCAACGAAGCCAGATGCTGGATTACCGGCGGAACTTCCCTCAGGTAATCCTTTGCCACCTCGGGATTGCTCAGATCCAGATGAACGACCCGACCGGTGGAATCGGTTTTCACGATCTCTTCGGCACTGACACCGGTAATCCCGTTGGCATCGAGAATCGCCTTGACTACGCCAAGATCGTCCAACTCTTCTGCGCCTGCCAGTACCGCCCAGAAAAACCCCAGAAGAAGAATCGTTGTTTTCCGCATATGTGCCCCCATTAACGGGAAAAATGACCTCTCGCCCTATTCTTTAATAAATATCATACACAGCGAAACAACAAGTCAAAAGGAGGCTTCTACACTCGCTTCTGACAAGGCTGTAAAACCATGAAAAGGCACCGAGAACGGTAGAGAATATTTTTTCCGTTGACTTCTTTCGGGAATGAGCCACAAGCTAGTATATTGATCGGAAAAGGAGTACCTCAGGGGGGAGGTACGCCAAACCGGCTCGACATGCACTTTCGGCCGGGGTAGTTGAACCGCTTAAACTGCCACAAACGCGGGATACACAATGACAGCAAAGCCACGCCGGGTAATCAGCTCCGCACTTCTTCTGCGATCGATTCTCTGCCTTTTTTTTCTTCTTCCCCTAACCCTACTTACACGGGCCTTTTCCCAAGAGCAGCGGGGCGCTCCGCGTGAATACCTTTCTCAGAATGTGATCGACTCGCTGGCCAATCGGGGGTTTTACGTCCTCACCGAGGGGTCATCAGTGGCAGGCTACAGCTTCATGCAGGAAAAGGCGATAATCGAAGCAAAGAATATTGTCCGGAAGCTCCGTAAGCTTGCTGAAGGCGACCCTAACAGGAAGTATATACTCTGGAAAGTCAGTGAGTTGGAGCAGCAAATAGCACTGGAAGAACACGAAGTTCTTCGCATAAAGAATCAAAAAAAGCAGAAGATCATCAACCACCTTGTCGATCAGTTCAATGCAGAGATTGGCCGAAGACGCCCGGATTTTCAGACTCTCGATGCCTACCGGGGACAGATGCATACGGTTGATCCAGGCAAAGCCGATGAACTATTGTGGTATATTCAGGACCGGGCGAATGCAATCGCGCGCGAGCTTGTCCGCAAAATCGAGCACTCGCTTGAAACCGGGAAGCTTGACCGCGCCCGACGCGAACTCGACTATTGTAATCGCAACGATGCCTACCTAAAAGTGCCTATGGCAGTCTATGGACGGCTTGCCGGCAAACTCCGGGCACTGGTGGATCTCGGAAAAGAGCGGACCGCCATCATCGCGAGCCTCAAAAGAGCTGAAACCTTACTCAAGCAGGACAGCCTGGGGCAAGCCTGGTCAGAAGCCACCGATGCACGAAGTCGTCTTTCTGCGGTAAAGTTCTCTCTTCCTCGAGGCGAATGGGGGCGATACGCGGTGCATGCGGATCGAATTATCGGCACAGTCGAGCAAAAAGAGGACAGGCTGGTACAACGAAACCTGAGACTGCTGAAAGAAAAGGGTATCGATGCAGCAATCGAATTTCACGGCGTGCTGAAAAAGCACAGGGTGAGCCGCCAGAAAACAGTTATGGTCAACAATGAAATCATCGAGACCATATTGACATCACGGACCGTGGAAGACACCGCAATAAGCGAAGAGCTGACCGAGCTGATGAAGGAAGAAGAAGGCGACCGGCTGGATATGGACCAAATGGCGGCAGCGGCAAAGAAACTTGCCAAAGAAAAGGCCGACAGTATTCGGGCCGCTCAGGAAAAAAAGCCATCATGGTTTGCGAGTCTGTTCGGAGCCGGAAAAACGCAGAAAAAATCAGACCAGCCACGTGCCAACTCTCAACCAGAACAGCAGGTTGTCTCCCGCTCGAGCACCTCCAACACCCCTATCGCATCAGAGGC